>NZ_NHPE01000036.1:0-48684 GCF_002252895.1 Halorubrum sp. Eb13
CGCGTCGGCGAACGCGGGGTCGAGCGCGCGCTCCAACTCGTCCGGCGCGATCTCGACGCGCGCCAGCCCGTCGTGGTCGCGGACGCGGAACCCCTCGAACCCCCACTCGCGGAGCACTCGCTCGGCCTTCTCCACCCGAGTGAGACGCTCCTCCGTCACCTCCAGCCCGGTCGGGATCCGCGAGGAGAGACACGCCATCGACGGCTTGTCGGCGACCGACAGACCGTACGCGTCCGCGATCGCCCGCACCTCCGCCTTCGAAATCCCGGCGTCCAACAGCGGCGAGAACACGTCCAGCTCCTCGACCGCCCGCAGGCCGGGGCGATGCCCCTCGCCGGGGTCGTCGGCGTTGGTCCCGTCGCAGACGGTGCCGATGCCCAGCTCCTTGGCCGCATCGTACATTCGGCCGAGCCGCATGGTGCGGCAGTGGTAACACCGGTCGCCGTCGTTGGCGACGAAGTTCGGGTCGTCGAGCTCGGAGAAGGTGACCGTCTCGTGGCGGATCCCGATCTCGCCCGCGACTCGATTCGCGTCGTCGAGCTCCGCGGCGGGCAGGGTCTCGCTCCGCGCCGTGCAGGCGACCGCGTCGTCGCCGAGGGCGTCGCGCGCGAGCGCGGCGACGACCGCGGAGTCGACGCCGCCCGAGAAGGCGACGAGGACCCCGTCGCGCTCGGCGAGGGCGTCGCGGGCGGCCGCCGCCTTCGCCGCCGTCTCCGGGTCGAGCGCGTCCCCGTCGGCGGCGAGGGTGTGATGGCTCATGGCCCCGCGTTCGCGGGCGGCGGGAAAAAGCGCGTCGGCCGCGGCGCGGAGACGGGATCGCGACCCCCCATCCTTTTGCGCGTCGCCGCGATAGCGGCGAGTAGATGGATCTGGAGGCGATCCCCGGCGTCGGGGCGAAAACGGCGGACGCGCTGCGCGACCTCGACGATCCCGCCGGGACCGTCGAGTCGGGAGACGTCGCCGCGATCGCCCGCGCGCCCGGCGTCAACGAGGCCCGCGCGGCCCGGATCGCCCGCGGCGCGATCCGCCGGCGACACGGCGACGACGGCCGCGTGCTGGCGACCGACCGCGCCCGCGAGGTGTACCGAGAGGCGATCGACCTGCTGCGCGAGCGCACCGTCACCGACTACGCCGCCAAGCGGCTGGAGACCTTTTATCCGAGCGCGTCCGCCTCGCGGATCGAGGAGGCGCAGTCGTTCGTCGAGGCGGCGATCGAGCGCGATCCCGTCCCCGCGGTCCGCGAGGCGCTCGCCGGCGTCGAGCCCCTCGCCGACCCGCCGACGGTCCGGGTGCGAGACCGCTGTCTCGCGACCGCCGACGCCGAGACGCTCGCCCGCGCGGAGTCCGCCGCCCCGGAGCTGTCGGTCGAGACCGTCGAGAACGCCCGCGACGTCTCCGAGCTCGCCCGGTCGTACGCGACCGTGATCGTCCTCGACGAGGAGTTCGCGGGGCTCGACGTCGAGGGCGACGTCCACGTTCGCCCGAACGCGCTCGATGAGCCCGCCGAGACCGTGCCCGAGCGCCTGCTCTCCTTCTTCGCCGCGAACCGCGAGCGGCTGGAGGCGGCCGCGGCGGTCCACGAGGCGGCCGCGACCGCGGGCGACCCCGTCTCTGACGGCGATCCCGCCGCGGACCCAGACCGTCTCCGCGACGCCCTCGCCCGGCTCGACGACGACGGAACCGTCGTGGGCGACGAGGAGCTGACCCGACTGACAGCCGCCGTCGACGACCTCGACGCCGCGGTGTCGACCGCGGAGTCGGTCGCCGACGACCGCCTCCGAGAGGCGATCCGCGAGCGAGACGTGACGATCGAGGGGACCGACTTCCTCTCCTTAGTCGAGCAGGGCGCCCGCGTCGACTCCCTGCTTGACCGCGAGCTCGCCGACGAGTACGACGAGGCGATGGCCCGCGCCCGCGAGCACCTCGCCGACGCGCTCCGTCTGGCGCCCGAGGAGGCGGAGCTCGCAGACCGCGTCTTCGGCGGCGACCCCTCGTTTCCGGTCGACCACGACGAAACGGCCGTCTCCCGGCTCAAGAACGAATTGACCGCCGCGCGCGACCGGCGCGCGGCCCGGCTGAAGGCCGAGCTGGCGAGCGACCTCGGCGAGCTCCGCGAGCCCGTCGAGGACCTCGTCCGGGACGCCCTCGAACTCGACGTGGAGCTCGCGATCGCGCGGTTCGCCGCCGACTTCGACTGCGTCCTGCCCGAGGTGGTCGGTCCCGAGTCGTCCGACTCGGGCTTCCGGATCGAGGGCGGTCGCTCCCCCCTCCTCGACGTCGACTTCGCCGACGCCGAGCCGGTCGACTACGCGGTGTCTGGCGCGACGCTCCTCTCCGGGGTCAACTCCGGCGGGAAGACGTCCACGCTGGACCTCGTGGCGCTCGTGGTCGTGCTCGCCCAGATGGGGATGCCCGTCCCCGCCGCGTCGGCGACGGTCGAGCGCTTCGAGGAGATCCACTACTACGCGAAGTCGCAGGGCACCCTCGACGCGGGCGCGTTCGAGGCGACTCTCCGCGACTTCGGCGACCTCGTCGAGGGCGCCGACGGTCGGCTCGTCCTCGTCGACGAACTGGAGTCGATCACCGAGCCCGGCGCCTCCGCGAAGATCATCGCGGGCATCCTGGAGGCGCTCGACGGGCAGAACGCGACCGCCGTCTTCGTCTCCCACCTCGCCCGCGAGATCCGCGACGCGGCCGACTTCGACGTCGCCGTCGACGGGATCGAGGCCGAGGGGCTCGTCGACGGCGAACTGCGGGTGAACCGCTCCCCGCGGAAAGGACACCTCGCGCGGTCGACCCCGGAGCTCATCGTCGAGAAGCTCGCCGGCGACCGCGACACCGAGTTCTACGGGGACTTACTGGAGAAGTTCTGACCAGGGAGCGGTCGTCCTCAGTCGTCGCCCAGCTCCGCCGTGACCGTGATCTCGACGTCGAGCGGCGCGGGGAGCCGGGACACCTCGACGCAGGTCCGCGCCGGGTACGGCTCCGAGAGGAACGACCGGTACGCCTCGTTCACCGCGTCGTAGTCGTCCATGTCGGTGAGGTAGGCGGTCGCCGACACGATGCGGTCCGGCGTCGTCCCGGCCGCCTCCAGTATCGCGGCGACGTTTTCGAGCGTCTGCGTCGTCTGTTCGGCGACCGATTCGGGCGCCTCGCCCGTGTCGGGGTCCACGCCCGTCTTCCCCGAGACGTGGACCGTGTCGCCGGAGACGATCCCCTGCGAGTACGGGCCGAGGGCCTCCGGCACGTCGTCTGTCGTTATCTCTCGCATCGGTCGGAGCGACGGCGTGCCGAGGTATCAAGATGCGGGTCGCTCACAGGTCGGGTCGCCCGATGACCGGTATCGCCGGCGCCGGCCGACGACCCGCGACCGACTCGGCGGGACCGTTCAGAGCCAGACGAGGCGCCACTCGTCGCCGGCGGTCGCGACGAGCCACTCCAACTCGGTGCCGTTCGCGCTCCGGTCGCCGTCGAGGGTCACCGCAACGACGGCGTTCTCCGCGGCGATCGCCTCGACGGCCTCGTCGTCCACCCAGGCGTTGAAGAAGTCGGAGACGCCCCTGATTCGCTCGGCGCCGACGTCCCTCGAGACGACCTCGGCGTCGGCGAGGTCCTGTCGCCGAGCCCCGTCGAAGAAGCCCGGAACGTCCGCCGCCACGTCGGACAGCGGTGAGACGGGGTGGGAGAGCTCGTCGACGTCGTCCGCGAACGCCTCGGCGCTCTCGGCCGCCTCGGCCCGACGGTAGAACTCCCTGACGACCGCCGCCGGCCCCTCGGGTTCGCCGGGCCACACGAGCCGCCACTCGTCGTCGTCGGTCGCGACCAGCCACCGGAGCTCGAACTCGCCGCCGTCGACCCCGTCGTCCGCGACGATCGCCGAGACGACGGCGTTCTCCGCCGCGATCGATTCGACCTCCGTATCGTCGAGCGACGCGGCGAGGAAGTCGGAGATCGACCGGATCCGGTCGGCCGAGACGTCCTCCGCGACGACCGCCGCGTCCGCGAGCTCCTGGCGGAGAGTGGCGTCGAACGCCATCGGCACGTCCTCGGCGAGACGCGAGAGCGGAGACGCGCCGTGCGCGAGGTCGCGGATGTCGTCCGCGAAGGCCTCGGTGTCTCCGGCCGCGCTCGCCCGCCGGTAGTACTCCTCGACGACCGTCGTGGGACCGTCGGCGTCGACGCCGCCGGCGATGGAGGTGCGTCCGGCCGCGAGCGCGAGGACCGCTACGCCGCCCGCAGAGAGGAACGAACGTCGTTCCATACCGGGACACCACGGATAGTTGAAACAAAACGATTTTCCCAATTTCGCCCGGAATCTCACCGCAGAGACGCCCGCGCGCCCTTCGGCGCTCCGACGCTCAGTCGTCGTCCGCGGCCGCGGGCTTCCGACGGTCGTCGCGCGGCCCGGCGATGTCGACGTCGGGGAGCAGATCCCGGAGGTACCGCCCCGTGTGAGAGTCGTCCTCGCGGGCCACGGCCTCCGGGGTCCCGCTGGCGACGAGTTCGCCGCCGCCCTCGCCGCCCTCGGGCCCGAGGTCGACGATGCGGTCGGCGTTCTTCACCAAGTCGAGCTCGTGCTCGATGACGACCACGGTGTTGCCGCCGTCGACGAGGCGGTGGAGCACGTCGATCAGCTTGCGCTCGTCTTCCTTGTGGAGCCCCGTCGTCGGCTCGTCGAGGAGGTAGAGGGTGTCCCCCGTCGCCTTCTTGCCGAGCTCCTCGGCGAGCTTCACGCGTTGGGCCTCCCCGCCCGAGAGCGTGGTGGAGGGCTGACCGAGCTCCATGTAGCCGAGCCCGACGTCTTTCAGCAGTTTCAGGCGGCGCTGGAGCCCCTGGTGGCTCTCGAAGAAGTCGTACGCCTCCTCGACGCTCATGTCGAGCACGTCGGAGATGGTCGCGCCCTTATACGTGACGTCGAGCGTCTCGTCGTTGTAGCGCGCCCCCCCGCACTGCTCGCAGGGGACGTACACGTCCGAGAGGAAGTTCATCTCGATCTTCACGGTCCCCTGGCCGCCGCACTCCTCGCAGCGCCCGCCCTTCACGTTGAACGAGAAGCGACCCTTCTCGTAGCCGCGGCGCTTGGAGAGCTTCGTCTCCGCGAACAGCTCGCGGACGTAGTCGAACACGTCGGTGTACGTCGCGGGGTTCGAGCGCGGCGTCCGCCCGATGGGCGACTGGTCGATGAGCCGCACCGTCTCGACGTTCTCGATCCCCTCGATCGCGTCGTGCTCGCCGGGGTCGACCGAAGTGTTGTCGTTCATCTCGCGGGCGAGCCCCTTATAAAGGACGTCGTGGACCAGCGTCGACTTCCCGGAGCCGGAGACGCCCGTGACGGTCGTCAGCGTGCCCAGCGGGATCGATACGTCGAGGTCCGTGAGGTTGTGCTGGCGGGCGCCCCGCACGGTCAGTTCGCCGTCCGGCTCGCGGCGCTCCTCGGGCACCGGGATCTCTTCTCGGCCCGCGAGGTAGTCGGCGGTGACCGACTCGTCGGCCGCGACGATGTCGTCGAAGTCGCCCTGCGCGACCACCTCGCCGCCGCGCTTACCGGGGCCGGGCCCCATGTCGATGATCTCGTCCGCGCGGCGCATCGTCTCCTCGTCGTGCTCGACGACGACGAGGGTGTTCCCGAGGTCGCGGAGCCCGGTGAGCGTGTCGAGCAGACGGTCGTTGTCGCGCTGGTGGAGCCCGATCGACGGCTCGTCGAGGACGTACAGCACCCCGACGAGCCCGGAGCCGACCTGCGTCGCGAGCCGGATGCGCTGGCTCTCGCCGCCGGAGAGCGTCGACGCCTCGCGGTCGAGCGTGAGGTACTCCAAGCCGACTTCCTCCATGAAGCCGAGACGCGCGCGGATCTCTTTTAAGATCTCCTCGGCGATCGTCGTGTCGCGCTCGCCGAGCCGGTCTTCCATCCCCTCGAAGTGCGCCCGGGCGTCGGCGATCGACATTTGGTTCACTTCGGTGATCGGCGTGCCGTCGACGAGCACGTGGCGCGACTGCTCTTTCAGACGGGTGCCCTCGCACTCCGGGCACGTCGTCACGGCCATGAACTCCTCGATGTGGTCGCGGGCGCGCTCGGAGTCGGTCTCGACGTGGCGTCGCTCTAAGTTCGGGATGACGCCCTCGAACCGCTCGGTCTTCTCGCGGGTGCCGTTCTTCGTTCTCCACTCGAAGTGGACGAGGCCGTCGGTGCCGTAGAGGAACTGCCGCCGGATCGCCTCGTCGAGCGCCTCGAAGGGCGTCTCAAGCGAGACGCCGAAGTGGTCGGCGACGTTGTCGAGCTGCCGGGAGTAGTAGGTGCGGTCGTAGCTCCACGGCTCGAAGACGTGTTTGAGCGGCTTCGAGGGGTCGTCGATTACGAGGTCCTCGTCGACCTCCTTCGTGGAGCCGATCCCCTCGCACTCGGGACAGGCACCGTACGGACTGTTAAAGGAGAACGAGCGCGTCTCGATCTCGGAGAACTGGAAGTCGGAGTTGGGGTTGCCGAGCTCCTCGGAGAACTCGACGACCAGTCGGTCGTCGCCGTCGGCGTCCTCGGCGAGCGACCCGGTCGAGCGCGTGTTGGAGGCGAAGGGGACGTCCGCCGGCGGCTCCGGGACGATCAGCTTGAGCGCGCCGCCGGCCTCCTCCAAGGCGGTCTCCACGGAGTCGGTGATCCGCGAGCGAGCGTCTGGCGAGACGGTCACGCGGTCGACGATCACGTCGATGGTGTGGTCGTAGTTCTGGTCGAGCTCGGGGTCGTCGAGCGTCAGGTCGACGGGCTCGCCGTCGACCTCGACGCGGGCGTACCCGTCAGAAACCAGCTCCTCGAACAGCTCCTCGAAGGCGCCCTTCTGGTCGCGGACGACCGGCGCGGCGATCTTCGCGCGGGTCCCCTCGGGCAGTTCGAGGATCGGGCTCACCATATCCTGCGCGGACTGCTCGCCGACCTCTTCGCCGGTGACGGGGTCGTACTGGGTCCCGATCCGGGCGTACAGCAGTCGGAGGTAGTCGTGCAGCTCGGTGACGGTTCCCACGGTCGAGCGGGGGTTGTTCGCGGCGTTCTTCTGGTCGATGGAGATCGCGGGCGAGAGCCCCTCGACGGCTTCCACCTGCGGCTTGTCCATCTGCCCGAGGAAGTTACGGGCGTACGCCGACAGCGACTCGATATACCGGCGCTGTCCCTCGGCGTACACCGTGTCGAACGCGAGCGACGACTTCCCCGACCCGGAGAGCCCGGTGACGACGGTGAACTCCTCGCGCGGGATCCGGACGTCGAGGTCCTTGAGGTTGTGTTCCTCGGCGCCGCGGACCTCGATGTAGTCCTTACTCATTTCGTCCGCTCATAACGTGCGCGCGCGGGAATACTCGTCGGTCGCGGCGGCGCCTCGCTCGGTCTCGCGGGCCGCGGTACCCGCGCTCGGTCGGCCTCGACGGCCGCGCTCAGCTACCCTTGACGCCCGCGCCCAGCTACCCGACGCCCGCGCTCAGCTACCCCCGACGCCAGCGCCGGTCAGGGCTCGATGACCCGCGAGGGCGGCGAGAGGTTCCGGCGCCCGCCGAACGTGACGAGGAACAGCAGGCCGACGCCGACCCCGTACGCCGCCATCAGCGGGAGCGTCGCGAGGATCATCGTGATCACGTCCGCGGGGGTGAACACCGCCGCGAACAGCATGATCCCGACGGTGACCTCGCGCCAGCGGCTCCGGAAGACGCGGTAGGGGACGCCGGCGTTGTTCAGCAGGATCATGGCGATGGGGATGTCGGCGAGGAAGCCGATCCCGATCGTCGTGTAGACGACGAGCCAGAGGAAGTCGCTCACCTGGTAGGTTATCACCATGTCCGCGAGCCGCGCGTCCGTCACGAGCCAGCCGATGAGCCCCGGCGCGATGTAGGCGTACCCGAGCGCGAAGCCGCCGAGGAGTCCGCCGAGCAGTGCGCCCGCCCAGAGGTACACCTTCCAGATCCGTCCGGCGACGAAGCCGCGCTCGCGGAGGGACGGCCACGCGTAGTAGAGCGCGACCGGGAACACCGCGACGATCCCCAGCAGTATCGAGAACTTCACCATGAAGATCAGCGCCTCGACGGGGTGGAGCGTGATGATGTTGATCCCGCCCTCGACCTCGGCCGGGACGCGCCGTTCGAGGTCGTTGCGCACCGTCTCGAGCCCGCCGAGGTACAGCCACGTGAACGCCGCCGCCATCACCGAACCGAAGACGGCGACGAGCCGGAACGACCGCGAGCGCAGCGAGTCGAAGATGAACTTGAGGTCGGTGTAGTACCCCCCGATGTCGTCTTCGGCCTCCTCCTCCTCGCCGTCGGTGAGCTCGGAGAGGAACGTCGAACTCGCGCGCGAGGTCCGGTCCTGCATCGTCCCCATCAGCCCGCCTTGGTCGCCGCCGCCCGCGCCGCCGGTCCCGCCCGACCCGGTCGCGTCGGCGTCGCCGCTCTCGTCGCCGTCGGCGCTCTCGTCTCCGCCGTCGCCGTCCCCGTTCACCTCGTCGAAGCGGTCGAGGATCGCCTGCGCCTTCGTCGGGTCGTCGTCGTCGATGGCGGCCTGCGCGAGCGCGAGCGACTCCTCTTCGTCCATCTCCGCGAAGGCGGCGGCGGGCGCGGCCCGGACGCCCGCGGCGTCGAGTTCGCCCACGTCGATCGCGGCCGGATCGCCGTACTGGTACCCCGCGCTCGTCGTGTCGAGGTCGGCGTAGACGGCCCACAGCGTCGCGACGGCGACGAACACCAGCGCCCAGACGGCGGCGTAGATCCCCGCGGCGGTCGCGGTGTCGACGCCGAGGCCGGCGCCCGGTTCGAGGAACCGCCAGTCGCTGTTGACCAGCCGGAGGAGGTCGTTGACCGCGGTCCGACCGCCGTACTCGTAGAAGGCGTACACGAGCCCGCCGCCGAGGACGGCCGCGCCGCCGACGACGTTCCAGTGGTTCCGGGCCGCGCCGAGCACGTCGATGCGGTCGGAGCTCCGCTGGGCCGTCACGACGAGCTTCGCGAGGTAGAGGCTGAAGCCGTAGAGGGCGATCAGCGGGAACGCCCACATCAGCTGCGTGAACGGGTCCGGCGGCGAGAACACCGCGCCGAAGACGAAGATGGCGACGACCGCGTAGCGCCACTTGTCGCGGAACGTCTCGTACTGGACGATCCCCGAGTACGAGAGCCCGGTGATCAGGAGCGGCATCTGACCGGCGAGGCCGAACGACAGCGAGAGGAAGACGATGAACTCCGTCCACATGACGATGGAGTACGTCGGCTGGATCCCCGCCTCCAGCCCGAAGCCGGCCAGGAAGGAGAACATGATCGGGAAGAACGCGTACACCCCGTAGCCGACGCCGACGCTGAACAGTCCGACGCCGAGGAGGCCGATCCCCGCGAGCTTCCAGCGCGGGATCGGCGACTGCGGCCACGCGCCGCGGGCGCGGAGCTCGTCGCGGGAGACGTAGATCAGCGGCGGGATCGCGACGATAGCGCCGACGATCAGTCCGATCTTCGCCTGGAGGAGGATCACCTCGAACGGGGTGGTCGCGATGACGTCGGCCTCGGCGGCGACCGCGGGCGACATGTTCGACTTGGTGACGGTGTACAGGAACTCCCAGATGTACGTGCGGAGCGCCCAGAACGTCGCGAGGAAACCCAGCAGGAAGACGACGAACACCTTCTGAAGGTCCTTCTGGATCGACCGCAGGAACGCCTTCGCCGACTCGCGTCCCTCCGCGAGCGACTGCTGGGTATCCTCGTCGAGGGCACTCGCCATACGAAAGGGGATGTCCGTCCCCGTTATCAACCTTTTCGACCCGCCCCGCGCGCCGCGAGCCGCGGGGTCGCGCTCGGCTCCATCCGAAAAGGCCTATAGTCGCCCGGTCGCGTAGGTGAAGTGAATGGACGACTCGGACCGGTCGCGCGACGAGCCATCGGCCCCCGAGGACGGCTCGGTCGACGACGCCACCAGCGACGGCGGCGGCACCGACGCGGGCGGAGACGAGCCGGACTCCGTCGGGACGGACTCCGTCGAGCCCGGGGTGTCCCCGGAAGTCACGCCCGAAGTCGACGGGGCCTCGGACACGGACGAGGCCGGCGACGCGGCCGAGGACGCCGATGCGACCGACGACGAAGACGGGAGCGGGACCGACGGCGCTGACGACGCCACCGGTGAGACGGGCGAGCGAGACGAGAGCGAGGACCCCGACGATCCGTCCTTCGTCCCCGACGACGACGCCGCGACCGCGGAGAGCCTCGGCGACGGCGGGACGCCGGCGACGGCCGAGGACGCGGCCGCGGCCGGTGCGGTCGAGGACGCGACGATCGTGGACGACGGCGCCGACGACTCCTTCGAGGGGTTAGAGGCGCCGGAGTCGGACGAGGAGATGCCGCTGGCGGCCCACATCGAGGAGATGATGCGGCGGCTCGCCGTCGTCTTCCTCTTCGGCGGGCTCGCGACGCTCGTCGTGGTGACGGAGTCGACGGAGCTCATCAACTACTTCTGGAGCTACCACATCCCCGCGCCGCTGGAGAACCGCCCGCGGCTGTACGGCCCCCTCGAACTCCCGCTCACGCGGCTGAAGGTCGCCGGGCTCGCGGGCGTCGTCGTCGGGCTCCCGGCGTTCGTCTACCAGACCTACCGGTTCATGAAGCCCGGCCTCTACGAGAACGAGCGGCGCTACTACCTCGCGGCGGTCCCGACGAGCCTCATTCTCGGCGGGATCGGCATCGCGTTCGCGCACTTCCTCGTGTTGCCGGCCATCTTCTCGTATTTCACCACCTACACCTCCGACGCCGCGACGATCGCGTTCGGGCTCGCGGAGACGTTCAACCTCATCGTCATCATGCTCGCGTTCATGGCGATCGTCTTCCAGATCCCGCTGTTCATCATGCTCGCGATCATGATGAACCTCGTCACCCGGCAGTGGCTGGAGGCGAAGCGCCTGCTGTTCTGGGGGGCGTTCCTCGGGATCGCGTTCCTGTTCAGCCCCGACCCGACCGGGATGGCGCCGATCATCGTGACGCTCACGATGATCGCCCTGTACGAGGGGACGCTCGCGATACTGCGCTGGACCGGGAACTAGATCGCGGTTCGAATTTCTGGCCTCGTTAGTACCCCCATACGGTGGATCGGTTTCGGTACTGAATCCCTAGTGTCGGTCGAACGCGAACACGGTGCGCGCGTGTCAGACGGAATCACTCGCAAGTTCGATCAGGCAAAGTCCGAAGATAAGTCCCGGACGTCGCCTATCTCTGGACGCGGTCGCTCCTCGTCGGTATCGCCTTGGAGGCGCCAAACGACACGGTCGACGTGCTCTCCGATGGCTGATTCGCGATCGACGAAGGGGGAGAGGCTGGGATACGTCGGTGAGCTCCCGTCGCTTACGGAGCCGTGACCGGTGGGGCCCGATGCCCCTTGAGATCCGGTTCAGTCGGTTTGCCGCCGCCCCGTGCGGCTCGATCTCACAGGCTCTGTGGCGGGTTCTGTGCCGGCTTGTCCATGTAGATCATCCCGATGACGTTGTGCTGTTTGGTGTTACCGCGCCGCTGTTCGGCGCTGATCTTGGCACCGCCGGGCGCCGGGTCGTACCAGTTCTGATCCTCGACGTCGACGCGGATGACGACGTCGTTAGCGCCGGGGTGATTCGGGTCGTAGATATTGATATACGTCTTGCCGCCCGACTCCGTGTAGTCGTACGCGAGCACCTGGTGGTTGTCCCAGAGTTGGCCGTCACCCGCGCGGACGTACACGAGTCCGACCACGACGGGCCGGCCGGTGTCGAGCGCGTCCTTCACCCGGCGGAACTCCGAGACGGACTTGGCGCGTGTGAACGTCGACGGGAGGTAGAACTTGAGGAACTTCGCGAGGTCGTTCCATCCGCTGGCGTGGTCGAACGTATCGAGCTGGCGCTCCCAGAGGTAGTTGAACAGCCGACCGGACTGGGGCGTCCTTACTCCCTCCGGAATCGCCCGGTCGTGCATGAAGAAGTCCTTGGCGGCCAGCGCCATTCCGCCGCACAGCCCGTACTCTCGGTCGATGTTCTCGATCTGGTTGTCGATGTTCGCCGGCAGATCCGGGATGTTCGGCATCTCGTTGAACGAGTTGCCGAATTCGAAGCCGTGACAGCTCGGCCGGAACTCGTCGATCGGGCGGCGATTGCCGAGCACGAGCTGCGGCGCGACTAAGTAGCCGATCGTCTCGTCGTTGTGGGCGCCGTCGCGGTTCTCCTCCTCTTGAACCCGGACATCGGCGCCGCGCCTGTTCACATTGCGATTTCGCGTGACGATTTCGTGCCATCCGTTGTACGTCTGGCAGTGACTGACGAGGACCGGGTTGCACTCGAACGTCTCGGCGTACGAGTAGTCGTTGTTGTCCTCGTCGTCGTCGAACTCGTGGTCCGCGACCGTGGTGCCGGCCTCGATCGGGAGGTCGCCCTCGAGTTCGTGGACGCCTTCCTCGAGTACGACGTACCCGATCTCCTCTCGATCGTGGCTGCCGTCGAGGTAGTTCCACTCCTCGATCTTGACGTCGAACGAGCCCGAGTCGACGTTCCGTATGCGGGTGTGCGACGGGTTCTCCCCGTTGTACGTCATGAGTTGCGCGAACGCGACCGGGTTCGCGTAACTGCCATCGAGAGACACGGTGTGCCACGTCTCACGATCGGGTTGGTCTGTCGCGAGTACGCCGGCCTCGCCGATGAGCGTGTCGGCGTCGTCGTGGATCCGCCCACTGGCTGTCGCGAAGATCGCGACGTCCTCGATCGTGTGAGCCATGTCGTCGTCAGCGGACTGCTCCTCCTCGAGGAACAGCTCGAACCCGCTGGAGCCGACGTTGCGCATCCGAACCCCCACAGGATTACCGCCGTTGAACGTCTCGACCGATGCGAGCGCTACCGGGTCGGTCGACGGCACGCCGGCTAGGCTGCTGTCGACCCATTCCTCGGTCGCCTCCACGAGCCCCGTCGTGACAGGGGGCGTGCTCCGCGGTGCGGCGACGTATCCTATCGTCTCGGTTTTGTGTTCATCGTCACGACCCTGTTCTTCCTGCACGCGGATCTCCGCGCCGCTCGCCGACACGTTCCGGTGTCGCGTGACGATCTCGTTCGTCCCGTTATACGTCTGCGATCGCGACACCAAGACCGGGCTGTGTCCGACCGGGCCGCTGAAGCCGACGTTCGTCCAGCCGTCGTCGCCCCGTGTCGTCCCGACCTCGACGGTCTCACCGCCGGCGAGGTCGTGGACGCCTTCCTCGAGCACGACGTACCCGATCTCCTCTTCGTCGTGTCGGCCGTCGAGGTAATCCCACTCCTCGATCTGGAACTCGAACCGGTCCGCGGAGACGTTTCGGATGCGGCCGTGACACGGGTTCGAACCGTTGTGGCTCATCACCTGCACGAACGCGACCGGGTTCGCGTAGCTCCCCTCGAGATCGACCGCATGCCACTCTCCGCGCCCCGGCTGGTCGGTTCTGAGCACGCCCGCTTCGCCGATCCGGGCGCCGGCGTCGTCGTACAGCGGTCCGGTCCCGGTCCTGAGGTAGCCGATCGCCTCCTCGTTGTGGTTCATCTCGTCGTCTGCGGACTGCTCCTCCTCGACGAACACCTCCATCCCGCCCCGTCTGACGTTCCGCAGCCGGGCGTCGGCGGTATTCGTCCCGTTGTAGGTGTCGATCGATGCGATCACGACGGGGTCGGACGGTCTGGCTCCGGAGAACCGGACGCCCGCTCTCTCGTGCGTGGTAGCGACGTGCTCGGCGGGCATCGCCGAGCGGAGCTGCGGCATCGCGAGGTAGCCGACCGTCTCGCTCACGTGGGCGCCGCCGCGTGCCTCCTCCTCCTGCAGCCGGACCGCCGCACCGGACCCGGAGACGCGGCGATTCCGCGTGACGACCTCATGAGCTCCGTTCCGGGTCTGACACCGCGTAATGAGTACCGGGTCTGTTCCGAGGTCCTCGCCGAAGAGGGCGTCCGACCAGGCATCCGTCTCGGACCTCGTCCCGACCACGAGCGGGACGCCGCCGTCGAGCTGGTGGGTCCCCCACTCCAGCACGACGTACCCGATCCGCTCGGTGGTGTGCTGGCCGTCGAGGTAATTCCACTCCTCAATCTGGAACTCGAACTCGGAACCGTAGCCGCCGCTGACCGATCGGAGCCGGACGTGACACGGGTCCGAGCCGTTGTAGCTCATCACCTGCGCGAACGCGACCGGGCTCGTGAATTCCCGTTCTAGGCTAACGGTGTGCCACTCGCCCTCGTCGGTCTGGTCGGTCGTGACGACTCCGGCCTCGCCGATGGTCGTCCCCGATTGGTCAGTAATCGGGCCGGCCTCGGTCGCGAAGAAGCCGATCTCTTCGACGTTGTGTCTGATCTCGTCGTCCGCCGACCGCTCCTCCTCGACGAACAGCTCCATCGTCTCGGACTCGGCGTTCCGCATGCGGACGTCGGCGGTGTTGTGGCCGGCGTACGTGTCGATCGACGCGAGCACGACCCGGTCGGATGCTGCCGACGGTAGCTCGAGTTCGCCCCATTCGTGCGAAGCTGCCACTCGCCCTGATAGCTGTTCTACCATGTTAACAAACGACACTGTCGCACATTATATAATTATTTGACACTTCATCAGATAATTCATGTGATAAGAACCTCAATTGTGCACCTATCCGTCTTAAGCTAATCGGAGCGTTCAGAGAACGCCCGCTGTTAGAAACGTGCTAACCGGTGGATACCCGGCTTTCACCCGATTCGGTGATAGAGGAGCGTTTGGTAAATCGCTTAACGAATTTTCGGCTGCACAGACCGGCTCTGGCAACCGGGTTCGACCAGCGCAATGGCGAGAAACCAGTGGCTGATCTCTTGGTTTGACCGCCAGCAATCTCATTCGTTGCGCCTCGTCCTCGCCGCTGTCTGCTTGAGTCTCACCCGACTGCACCGCCCCGTACCTCACGCCCCCCTACCCCGCGGCTCACTACGTTCGCCGCCTCCCTCGTGCGTGCTGCTCGCGGCCGTGGGGCGCTCGCAGGCACGCGCCACCGCACATCACTTATCAATAGTCCTGTGCCACGCTCGGCTTCCGCTCCTCCTCACTCCCCGCCGAGCAGTTCGACGAGCAGCGCGTTCTGCGCGTGCATCCGGTTCTCCGCCTGGTCCCAGACGAGGGCGCGGTCTGACTCCAGCACGTCGTCGGTGACCTCCTCGCCGCGGTGCGCGGGCAGGCAGTGCATCACCTTCGCGTCGGTGCCCGCCAGCAGGTCCGCGTTCAGCTGGAACCCGTCGAAGGCGGCGAGCTTCTCCTCGCGCAGGTCCTCCTGCCCCATCGAGATCCACACGTCGGTGTAGACGACGTCGGCGCCGTCGATCGCGGCCTCGGGGTCCGTGGTCGGCTCCACGTCCGCCCCGAACTCGGCGGCGCGGTCGAAGACGTCGGGGTCCATCCCGTAGTCGGCTGGGGTGGCGACGGAGACGTCGACGCCGGCCATCGCGGCGCCGACGACGAACGACTGCCCGACGTTGTTGCCGTCGCCGACCCACGCGACGGTGGCGTCCTCTCCGACCGTCTCGCGGATGGTGAGCAGGTCGGCGAGCGTCTGGCAGGGGTGCGCCTCGTCGGTGAGCCCGTTGATCACGGGGCAGTCGGCGTACTCGGCGAGCGTCTCGACGTCCTCGTGGTCGAACAGCCGGGCCATCACGCCGTCGACGTACCGGCCGAGCACGCGCGCGGTGTCCTTCAGCGGCTCACCGTGGCCGAGCTGGATGTCGTCCGGCCCGAGGAACATCGCGTGGCCGCCGAGCCGGGTCATCCCCGTCTCGAAGGAGACCCGCGTGCGCGTCGAGGGCTTCTCGAAGATCATCCCGAGCGTCGCGTCGCCCAGTCGGGGGTCGGTCTCGCCCGCCTTCATCGCGGCGGCGCGGTCGAGCAGGGCGTCCAGTTCGGCGGGCGTCACGTCGTCGATGTCGAGGAAGTCGTCGGTGGCGAGTGGCATCGTGTGGTGTGTGGTGCGTGTGGTCCGTGGTGTCGTTCGAAAACGGTCGCGTGTCGGTGCTCGCGAGGCGTCAGGTCACAGTCGCTTCCGACAGACGTCGGTCAGGACGGTCACGGCGCGGTCCAGCTCGGAGAGCGGGAGCCGCTCGTCCGGCGCGTGGTCCAGGTCCGAGTTCCCGGGGCCGTAGGTGACCATCGGGCAGTCCCACGCCGCCGCGAAGAGGTTCATGTCGCTCGTCCCGGTCTTCCGGAGCAGGCGCACGTCGCCGCCGGCGCCCCGGATCGCGACGCGGAACGCCCGCGCCAGGCCGGTCCGCGGGCTCTCCATCACGGGCGGCATCGGGTCGCCCCAGTGGACCGACCCGGTCGACAGCTCCGCCTCCGCGAGCTCGTGGATCTCGTCGACCGGTCGGGAGGGCGGCACCCGCAGTTGGACGTCCATCGTCGTCTCCACCGCGAGCCCGTCGTCGCTCAGCCCGCCGTCGATCGAGATGGGCTTGGTCGTCACCTGATCGAACACCGCGGTCTCCGGGTCCTCGGGGGTGAACGCCTCCTCGACGCCGTGCCACCAGTCGATCGCGTGCTGGATCGCGTTCGGCTCCGGCCGCGAGGAGTGGCCCGACTCGCTCGTGTTCACGTACGTCCCCTCAAGCAGGCCGCGGTAGCCGAGTGTGATCCCGGCCCAGCCGGAGGGCTCGCCGTTGATCACCGCCTCCGGCGCGTCGCGGTCGTCGATGAGGTGTCTCGCGCCGCCGGAGTCGACCTCCTCGCGGACGACGCCCGCGAACGAGACGCCCGTCTTCACCGCCGCGACCGCCATCGAGACCAGCGGTCCCGTCGCGTCGACCGCCCCGCGACCCCACAGCACGGGCTCGCCGGGCTTGCCGACGCGGACGTCGGACGGTTCGGGCAGTTCGCCTTCGGGGGGCGACGCCCGCACCTCGACCGGGATGTCGCCCGGGACCGTGTCGACGTGCGAGGTCAGGAGGACGGCGTCGTCGGCGGGCGCCCGGACGTTCCCGCCGTCGTCGACCCACGCGTCCCGACCGTTCGCCTCGAAGAAGTCGACGAGCCGCTCCGCGGCCCGCTCCTCTTCGCCCGAGGGCGAGGGGATCGACACCATGTCGTACAGCAGCTTCCGGGCCGGCGTGTCGCAGGCGGCGGGGTAGCCCCCGCCGGCGACGACGTCGGTCCCGGCCGCGGACGACTCGGCCGCCGCGTCCTCGGCGTCCGACTCCGCGCCGCTCTCGCGTCCCTTCCCGGTCGCCATCACCCGATCACCTCCGCGAGGGCGTCGACGACCGCGTCGGCGTGCTCGCGCTCGATCGTCAGCGGCGGGAGCAGGCGCAACACGGTCCGGCCCGCCGGCAGCGCGAGGATCTGGTGGTCGATCGCGAGGTCGCGAAGCAGGCGGTTCGAGCCGCGCTTCACCTCGATGCCGATCATCAGGCCGTCGCCGCGCACGTCGCGGACCTCGTCGCCGAGGCGCTCCTCGACCTGCCCGCGGAGGTACGCGCCGACCTCGGCGGCGTGGTCCGGGAGCCCCTCGCGCTCGATGACGTCGAGCGTGGCGCCTGCCGCCGCCGACACCACGGGCCCGCCCGAGAACGTCGAGCCGTGGTTCCCGGCGTCCTCGGCGATCCAGTCGCGGCACAGCGTCGCGCCGATCGGGAGCCCGCTGCCGAGCCCCTTCGCGGTCGTGAGGACGTCCGGGACGACGTCGTGCTTATCGGCCGCCCATAGCGACCCCGTGCGGCCGAGTCCGGTCTGGATCTCGTCGAGGATCATCGCCGCGCCCGACGTCGCCGTCGCGACGCGGACCGCCTGCAGGTACTCGGTGTCGGCGGGGTTGATCCCGCCTTCGCCCTGGAGGGGTTCCAGGATCACCGCGGCGGTCTCGTCGTCGACGGCCTCGCGCATCGCCTCGGCGTCGCCGTACTCGACGAACTCGACGCCGCCCGCGAGCGGCTCGAACCCGTTCTTATACTTCTGTTTCCAGGTGGTCGCGAGCGCGCCCATCGTCCGACCGTGGAACCCCTGGGTCGTCGCGACGATCTTCTCGCGGCCCGTCGCGTGCCGGGCGAACTTCAGCGCGGCCTCGTTGGCCTCCGTGCCGGAGTTACAGAGCCAGACGTTGTCGACGTCGACCGGCCCAGTCTCGGCGAGCCGCTCGTACAGCGCCGTCCGCGCCGCGTGCGGGTACGACGCCTGCACGTACATGAGCTCTTCCAGCTGGCTCGTCGCGGCGTCGACGACCTCGGGGTGGCAGTGACCGACCGGCGTGCAGGCGTAGCTCGCCCCGAAGTCGAGGTACTCGGTGCCGTTGGTGTCCGTGACGTACACCTCGTCGCCCGAGGCGATCTCGATCGGCTTCTCCGAGAAGACGAAGCCGCTCACGCGGTCTCGCCTCCGCTCTCGGCCTGATCTGCGACCGCCGACCGCTCGATCGCCGTCCCCTCGCCGCCGAGCGCGGCGACGATCGGGTCGTTGACGTTGGCGTCGGCGACGACGACGCGCCCGGCGCCGCCGGAGAGCGCCTCCGTCGCGGCCATCACCTTCTTGCCCATGAACCCCTCGGCGGCGTCCTCGACCGCCGCCAGATCGTCGGGCGTCGACGCCGACTCGATCAGCGTGTCGGGGTCGTCGGGGTCCGCGTACACGCCCGCCACGTCCGTCAGCAGGACGAGGTCGGCGCCGAGCGCGCCGGCGACCGCGGCGGCCGCCCGGTCGGCGTCGGCGTTGACCGGCGTGACGCCGCCGTCGCTCTCTCTCCCCTCCATCGGGGGCGAGACGACGGGAGTGTAGCCGTCGCCGAGCAGTCCCGAGAGGAGACCGGCGTTCACCGACTCGATCCGCCCGGAGTGCTCGCCGCGGCGGATCTTCTTCTTGCCGTCCTCGACCACGCGGACCGCCGACTTGCGAGGCCCAGAGAGGAGCCCGCCGTCGACGCCCGAGAGGCCGACCGCGTCGACGCCGGCCTCGCGGAACCGGGCGGTCAGCTCCGTGTTGAGCTTCCCGGCCATCGCCATCGTGAACGCCTCCATCGCGTCCGCGTCGGTGAACCGGCCCGTGACGCCGGAGGCGGACTCGACGTACTCCGGCTCCATGCCGAGCCGCTCGATCGTCTCGTCGACGACCGTGGAGCCGCCGTGGACGACGACGATCCGCCGCCCGTCGGCGGCGAGGCGGGCGACGTCGCCGACCGCGCCGGCCGGGTCGACCGCCTTCGCGCCGCCGATCTTGACGACGACGGGGGGCTCGTCGGCGGGGTCGCCCCCGCCGTCGGCGACCGCGACCGTCGCGTCGCGCCCGCCCCTCATGGCGATCCCACCGGGTGGAGTCCCCCGAACTCGAGACCGGCGGTCTCCGGCAGTCCGAGCGCGACGTTCGCCGCGTGGACCGCCTGGCCCGCCGACCCCTTGGTCATGTTGTCGATCGCCGAGAAGACGACGACGCGCCGGTTGCCGGGGTCGAGCTCGAAGCCGACTTCGCCGTGGTTCGTGCCCGCGACCGACTTCGGCTCTGGGTAACGGTAGACGCCGCCCCCGCCGGAGACGATCCGCATGAACGGCTCGTCGGCGTACGCGCCGCGGTACGCCGTCCACAGGTCCCCCTTCGAGACCGGCTCGTCGGGGAAGACGTGGCAGGTCGCGCTCGCGCCGCGCACCATGTCGACCGCGTGGACGGTGAAGGAGACGTCGAGTCCGAGGTACGCCTCGATCTCCGCCTCGTGGCGGTGTCCGGTCGGGGCGTACGGGCGGACCACGCCGGAGCGCTCCGGGTGCGAGGAGGCCGCGCCGCCGCCGGCGCCGCCCTCCGAGGAGCCGACCTTCACGTCGACGACGACCTCGCCCGCGTCCGGGCCGAGCGCACCGGCGTCCACGAGCGGCTTCAGCCCGAGGATCGTCGCCGCCGCGTTGCAGCCCCCGCCGGCGATCAGGTCGGCGCCGGGGAGGTTCTCGCGGTTGATCTCGGGGAGCGCGTACTCCGCGCGCTCCAGGTACTCCGGCGACTCGTGGCCGTCGTACCACTCGTCGTAGGCGTCGGCCTCGGGCAGCCGGAAGTCGGCCGAGAGGTCGACGACGGTGTCGGCGACCTCGAAGTACTCGTCGATCCGCCCCATCGAGACGCCGTGCGGCGTCGCCGAGAAGAGGACGTCGACCGACTCGAGGTCGCCCGGGTCCGAGAAGCGCAGGTCGAGTCCGCGCAGGTTCGGATGCGACCGGCCGACGGTCATGTTGTCCGCCGACCGCGACGTGGCCTGCACCACGTCGAACGCGGGGTGGCCGGCGAGGAGCCGCAGCAGCTCGCCGCCGGTGAACCCGGTGCCGCCGACGACGCTCGCGGTGTACGTCTCGTCGGGCGTCGCGTCGTCCGCGGCGGTCGCTCCGGACTCCGCCGTCATGCGGTCGCCTCCGTGGCGTCGTCGTCCGCGGCGTCGCCGTCGGCGGCCGCGGCGGCCTTCGCCTCCAGCCAGTCGACGACTTCCGCGGGGACGTCGACGTCGGTGGCCGCGTCGAGCGCCTTGAACTCGACGGTGTGGTTCACCTCGTGGACGGTGTACTCGCCGGAGTCGGTCCCGCCGACCTCCATCAGGTCGACACCGAGCATCCCGCCGCCGACCGCCTCGCTCGCGCGCTCGACCAGTTCCAGCGCGCGGTCGTCGAGGTCGAACGACGCCGTCTCGCCGCCCTTCGCGGCGTTCGTGAGCCAGTGGTCAGACGACCGAGTCATCGCGGCTATCGGCTCGCTGTCGACCGCCAGCACGCGGATGTCGCGGCCGGGCTTGTCGACGAACTCCTGCACGTAGAACACCTTGTGCTCGTAGTGGCCGAGCGTCTCCTTGTGCTCTAAGATCGCCTCGGCCGCGTCCCGGGTGTCGATCTTCGCCATCAGCCGGCCCCACGAGCCGACGACGGGCTTGAGCACGCAGGGGTAGCCGAACGACTCGATCGCCTCCAGCGCGGCCTCCTTCGTGAACGCGACCTCGGTCGCCGGGGTCGGGACGTCCGCCTCGGCGAGCGCGAGCGAGTTCTTCGCCTTGTCGGCGCAGACGTCGCCCGTCTCCGGGCCGTTCACGACCGGGACGCCGTAGCTGTCGAGGAACCGCGCCGCGTACAGCGAGCGGCTCGTCGACAGGCAGCGGTCGACGACCAGATCGAGGCCGTCGACGTTCGCGGTCGTCGACTCCAGGCCGAACCGCTCCTTGCGTACGTCGATCTTCTCGACGTCGTGGTCCCGGTCGCGGAGCTCGTTGAGCAGGAGCTTCTCGTCCTTCCGGATCCGGGAGTAGAGGATCCCTACGCGCATGTCGACCACTCGGGAGTCGCGGTCGCGGCGATCGTCGCCATCTACTCGCCCCAGTCCTCCTCGAGTTCGGGGGCCTCCTCTAACACGACGGGGTCCAGCGAGATGACCTCCAGCTCGGTCCCGGTGACCGGGCTGTCGATGATCTCGCCGACCTCGACGTCGGCCGGAAGCTCGATCTCCTCGCCCGTGATCGGGTCCTCTGCCAGCAGCGTGTCGGTGTCGGTCGTCATCGTGGCAGACACTCGACTGCGAACGGTGATAAAGGCTTCGAACTTATTGGATAGTTTACATAAAATGGATCGGCCGCTAACGGAAGCAGTTCGGCGAAATCGGGCCGTATCGAGATCGGATGTCAGATCTCGGTAGTAAATGTGTTCCCCTTACGGGGACGGTCGTCGACGTCGGTCGGGGGGGCGCCGACCGAGGCGACGAACGCCGAGCGGTCGTCGCGGCTCAGACATAGCGATCGACCTCCGCGCCCAGCGCCTCGCTCGCGGCGGCGAGCGCGTCGCGCTCCGCCGCCAGCGCGTCGCGGTCCGCCTCGATCCCGGACTCGACGACGGCGAGTTCCTCGGCGACCGCCTCGGGGGCCGGTCCCCCGGCGGAGTCGCGGCTCGCCACGCTGGCCGCGGGGTCGAGCGCCGACTCCAACTCCTCGCGGCTCACGTACGCCGAGAGGGGCTCACCGGTCACGTTTCGAGTGCCCTCGTCAACTTTTGCGGCCGCCGCGTCTGGCGAGTCGTCGTCACCCACCGTCTCCGCGGCCGTCGCGACGATCTCGTGGGCCGTCCGGAACGGCAGCCCGCTCATCGCGAGCAGGTCGGCGACCCCCGTCGCCGTCGAGAAGCCGTCGCCCGCGGCGCCCGCGAGCGCCGCCGCGTCCCAGTCGGCCGTCGCGACCGCGCCCGCCGCGACCTCGGTCGCCTCCCGCACGTCGTCGGCGATCTCGAACACGCCCGCGTGGGCGCGCTGGAGATCGCGGTTGTACGCGCGCGGGAGCCCCTTGAGCAGGCTCAGCGTCCCCGTCGCCTCCCCGATCGCGTCGCCGGCGACGCCGCGGGTCAGCTCCAGCGTGTCGGGGTTCTTCTTCTGCGGCATGATTGACGACGTGGACGAATACGCGTCCGACAGCTCCACGAACCCCTTGTTCGAGAAGAGGATGAGGTCCTCCGCGAGCCCCGACAGCGTCGTCGCGAGCGTGGCGCAGGCGGTCGCGCCCTCCGCGAGGAAGTCGCGGGCCGACGCCGCGTCCGTGGAGTTCCGGACCTGACCGTCGAACCCGAGCAGCTCGGCGGTGCGGTCGCGGTCGATATCGAACGGCGTCCCGGCGAAGGCGGCCGCGCCGAGCGGCGACCGGTTGACCCGGTCGTACGCGTCGAGCAGGCGCTCGGTGTCGCGCGCGACCCCGCCCTCGTACGACAGCAGGTAGTGCGCGACCGTCGTCGGCTGGGCCGGCTGGAGGTGCGTGTAGCCGGGCATCACGGTCTCGGCGTGCTCGCTCGCCACCTCGACGAGCGCCTCGCGGAGCGCGACCGTGGCCTCGGCGGCCGCGAGCAGGTCCTCACGGAGCCGGTACCGGATGCAGGTCGCCACCTCGTCGTTGCGCGAGCGGGCGGTGTGCATCCGCCCGCCGTCCGGCCCGACGCGGTCGATGACGGCCGTCTCGATCGCCTCGTGAACGTCCTCGCCGTCCGGGAGGTCGCCGTGACCGGCGGCCTCCACGTCGTCGAGCGCGCCGAGGATCTCGCCGGCGACCGCGTCGTCGACGATCCCCCGCTCGGCGAGCATCACCGTGTGCGCGCGGTCGACCGCGAGGTCCGCCTCGAAGATGGCCGCGTCGGCCGCGAGGCTCGACAGGAACTCGCGGGCGGGGCCGCCGCTGAAGCGGTCGCGCCGGACGGCGGTGCCGGGATCGTCGTCGGTCATCTATTCGGACTCGCCGTCGGTTCCGCTCCCGTCGGTCGCCAGTTCCGGCTTCGACACCGACGCCTTCACGTCGTTGGCGAGGCGCTCCTGGAGCCCGTGGTACTTCGCGACGCCCGTGGCGTCGGCCTGCGCGATGCCGGCGACGTCCTCGGTGTTGAACGAGGCCATCTCCTCGGAGTAGACGGCGTACTCGGAGTCGCGGGCGACGACGCGGCAGTTCCCGCCCGACACCTTCACCGTGGCCGTGCCGGTCACCACGTCCTGCGTCTCGTCGACGAAGGCGTTCAGGGCGTCGACGACGGGCGCGAACACGAGGCCCTGGTACGCCTTCTCGGACCACTCCTGCTCGATCCCCTTCTTGAACGAGCGCTCGTTCTTCGTGAGCACGAGGTCCTCCAGCGCCTGGTGGGCCGTCAGCAGGACGGTCGCGGCCGGGTGCTCGTAGTTCTCGCGCACCTTCAGCCCGAGCATGCGGTCCTCCATCACGTCGGTGCGGCCGATGCCGTAGCCGCCGGCGTACTCGTTGAGGTGCTGGATGAGCGGCACCGGGTCCATCGCCTCGCCGTCGACGGCGACGGGGACGCCCTCCTCGAACGTCACCTCGATGGTGGTCTCGCCCTCCGGCTCGGCGGTCCACTCGTAGATGTCCTCCGGCGGCTCGTAGTCCGGGTCCTCCAGCTTGCCGCCCTCGACCGCGCGCGACCAGATGTTCTCGTCGATGGACCAGACGCCGCCGTCGCCGGCCTCGACGGGCAGGTCCTTCTCGGCCGCGTAGTCGATCTCCCACTCGCGGGTGAGCCCGAGCTCGCGGACGGGCGCGATGACCTCCAGATCCGAGCCGCGCCAGACGGCCTCGAACCGGAGCTGGTCGTTCCCCTTCCCCGTGCAGCCGTGCGCGATGGCGTCACAGCCCTGATCCTCGGCGACGCCCAGGATCGCCTCGGCGATGACGGGGCGCGCGAGGGCGGTCCCGAGCGGGTAGCCCTGGTACGTCGCGTTCGTCTTCACCGCGTCGAAACACAGGTCCGCGAACTCCGCTTTCGCGTCGACGACGTGGAGGTCGAGCCCCAGCGCCTCGGCGGTCTCCTCGGCCTCGTCGAACTCCTCGGTCGGCTGCCCGACGTCGACGTTGACGCCGATGACCTCGTCGTAGCCGTACTCCTCTTTCAACAGCGGCACGCAGACTGTGGTGTCGAGTCCCCCACTGAACGCGAGTGCAACGGTTGCCATTACAGGAGTACACTGGGTTCACACTCTTAAATTCACCGCTTTAGATATAGTAAGAAAAAGGCAGCGGCGACGCTATCGGCGGACACAGCTGTCACTCTACGGGACGAAACGGCGCGAACGCGACGAGGGATGAAGATTACTGGCCCGAGGGGGCCCGTCGTCGCGCCGCGCCGGAAGCCGGTCGCGGCGGTCGGACGCCTCGTCGCGGTCGCGGGGCTCGTCGGCCTCGGAAGAGGGCGGCGTCGAGACGAGCCTCCGCGGTCATCACCAGTACTTAGTTTCGTTCCGAGATAAAAACGTTCCGCACCGGCGGCCCGATCGCAAGCCTTGCCGCCCGCGGCGAGGTCCGGCCGCGTCGGTCGACGAGCGGACCGACCGCGCCTACAAGGCCTCCCGATACGCCTCCAGCGTCCGCTCGACGTCCTCCTCCGTGTGCGCGTAGGAGGTGAACTGGCACTCGAACTGGTTGGCGGTGAGGAACACGCCGCGCTCTTTCATCTCCTGCCAGAACACGCGCTCCCAGCGGTCGGTCGCGGCGCTGGCGACGTCGGCGCCGGTCTTCGGACAGCTGTCGTACCGGGCGCAGTCGGGGTCCTGCCGACAGCCGCCCGCGCAGCAGGCGTCCGGGTCGTCGGGCGCCTCGCGGGTGAAGATCGTCTTGAACATCGAGTCGGTGCCGACGACGGTGTACTCGGGCGCGCGCTCCGCGCAGATCTCGGCGATCCCCTCGCGGAGCTTCCGGCCGAGCCGGTCGACGTGCTCGTACACGTCGTTCTCGGCGGCGTACTCCAGGTTCGCCTTCCCGGCGGCCATCGTCACCGGGTGCCCGGAGAAGGTGCCGGACTGGAACACGTCGCCCGCGGGCGTGAACCCCTCGATCACGTCGGCGCGCCCGCCGATCGCGCCCACCGGGAACCCGCCGCCGATGATCTTGCCGAAGGTGGTCACGTCCGGCGTGACGCCGAACTTCGACTGCGCGCAGCCGAGGCCGCCGACGCGGAACCCGGTGATCACCTCGTCGAAGATCAGCAGCGAATCGTGGCCGTCGCACAGCTCCCGGAGCGTCTCGTGGTAGCCGTCGATCGGTGCCACGATCCCCGTGTTGGCGAGGATCGGCTCGACGAGGACGGCGGCGATCTCGTCGCCGTGCTCCGCGAACACCTCCTTGGCGGCCTCCGGGTCGTTGAACGGGATCGGGAGCGTGTGCCGCGCGAACTCCTCGGGGATGCCCGCCGTCGACGGGTGCGCGTCTCCCGGCGACCCCTCGACGAGCGTCGACTCCTGCGCGCCGTGGTAGCCGCCCCGCATGACGACGATCTTGTCGCGGTCGGTGTGGCCCCGCGCGAGCCGCACCGCCGACACGGTCGCCTCCGTCCCCGAGTTGACGAACCGGATCGACTCGACGCTCGGGACGTGCCGCGCCACGAACTCGGCGTGCTCGACCTCGATCTCCGTGGGCGCGCCGTACATCGGCCCCTCCGCGACGTGCGACTGGATCGCCGCTTCGACGGGGCCGGGCAGGTCGTGGCCGTACAGGAGCGGGCCGTACCCCATCACCCAGTCGACGTACCGGTTCCCGTCGGCGTCGATCACGTGCCCGCCGTCCCCGCGCTCGATGAAGAACGGGTGCGGCATCGTCGCTCGAACGGAGGAGTTGACCCCGCCCGGCATGACCGACAGCGCGCGGTCGTACAGCCCGCGGGAGCGCTCGTGGTTCATACCGATCGGTTGGGACGGCGGGATGAAAGTAGTTGCCGACCGCCCCCGAGATCGGCGACGCGCCGTCGGACCCCGCGTCGAAGGGCGCCGCGGCTCGGCGCCGTGGCGTCGTCGAAAAAGCGCGCGTCGAAACCGCTCGTTCGCCGCTCCGAACCGCTTCCGGGCCGGTCGCGCCGCTACCAGACTACACCGCCTCCGGGCCGGTCGCGCCGGTGCGGACCTGCAGCGCGTCCTCGACCGGCATGATGAACACCTTCCCGTCGCCGGGCTCGCCGGTCTTCGCGGCGTCCGCGATCGCGTCCGCGACCTCGTCGGCCGGGATGTCGGCGACGACGACCTCGACCTTCACCTTCTGGTGGAGGTCGACCGTGAACTCCTCGCCGCGCCACTGGCCCTTCTTGGCGGGCTGGCTGCCGCGGCCGGAGACGTTCGTCACGGTGAGCGAGGGCGCGTTGACCTCCGCGAGCGACTGCTTGATGGCCCCGAGCTTGTCCGGGCGGACGACCGCGGTGACCATCTTGATCTGGGAGCCCGCCTCCTCGCCGCCGTCGGCGCGCGGGGAGTCGTCCGTGGTGTCGACCACGGCGGGGCCGCCGTCGGTCGCGACGCGGTCGCCGCCGAACTCGGGGTAGGTCTCGACGCCGTGCTCGGAGATGTCGAGCCCCTCCTGTTCGTGTTCGGGCGTGACGCGGGCCTCGCCGCTCAGCTTGAGAGCGTACCAGACGGCCGCGGTCGCGGTGAGCGTCCAGCCGCCGATGATGACGACGCCGGTCAGCTGGGCGACGAAGTGGGCGCCGACGCCGGCGCTGAGGGCGCCGGGCGCGGCGACGAACGGGAACAGCAGGGTCCCGAGCACGCCGGCGCTGCCGTGGACCGGGAACACCGCGCAGACGTCGTCGATCTTGAGCGTGTCCGAGACGAACTCGAAGACGAGGGGGAGCTGTCCGCCCGCCAGGAGACCGACGACCAGCGCGCCCCACCACGCCGTGGTGTCGGGGATGGCGGTGATGCCGACGAGCCCGGCCAGCAGGCCGTTGGCGACGTACAGCGTGTCGACCTTCCCGGTGCGGAGCCACACGACGAGGGCGGCGCCGATTCCGCCGGCCGCCATCGCGATCGTCGTGCCCATCGCGACGAGGTTGACGGTCAGCGTGTTGAACACGCCGCCGCTGACCACGGAGGCCGTCCCGACGTTGAAGCCGTACCAGCCGAACGCGAGGATGAGCGTCCCGAGCACGGCGAACGTCAGCGAGTGGCCGGGGATGACGTTCGTCGAGCCGTCCTTGGCGTAGCGGTCCATCCGCGGACCGAGCACGGCGGCGGCGGTGAGACCCGCGATACCGCCCATGCCGTGGACGATCATGCCGCCGGCGAAGTCGTGGAACGCGACACCGGTCAGCTGCGCGACGAGCCCGTCGCCCGACGCCGACCAGGTGAACGCGATGACCATTGGGTAGATGACCGCGGCCAGCAGGAACGTGTACGTGACGTACGCGCGGAGCTTCGCGCGACCGGCGACCGCGCCGGACACGATCGTCGCGGCGGTCATGGCGAACACCGCGCCGTAGAGCCAGTTGACGTACGGTCCGACCGCGCCGGACTCGACGGCGAGCTCGCCCCCGGAGAACAGCGTCCCCGCGGCGGAGACCGGGCCGCCGGAGCCGCTCATGACGCTCGTGAACGCGGTCCCGATCAGGAAGAACACCGCCACTCCGACGCTCCACGTCAGGAGGTTCTTCGTCAGCTGGTTGGCGACGTTCTTCGAGCGAACCTGCCCGGCCTCGAGCATGGCGAAGCCCGCGTGCATGAAGAAAATCAGGAACGTCACCATGAGGATCCACGTCCCGTTCATCGCGGACGCGAACGTGCTCGGATCGATCGTCGCGAGTACGCTGGTCGTCACGATTCGACCACCTCAACTGAACATACGTCCTTCGAACTGCGCGTTTCGTCCGTGTTCATGTGCTGAATCACGTTCTGGCATGGAGTAACAGGGATATATAAACGTTCGAGTTGGGTTTCACAAAAAACTGCTTTGATAATACGGCGGATGTCAGATATAAGGACGGATACATGGTGTATAAGGTTATATTCTCGGCGGATCTATTGCAATCCTTGCGATCGAATCGGACGGACGTTTTGTAAAATTATTGGCAATAAGCGACGGATCGGGCGATATCGGGGTGCGTGGCGCCGGGCGCGGCCGCTTCTGGCGATTTTTGCCACGCGGGATCTCCGCCGTTACCGTCGTGGGGGTGTCAGACCCCCGATTTCGAGCAGTTCGGGCGTTCCGAAAGGAAGTTTACGTTTGTCAACCGGATCCGCATTCGAATTCCGGATCCGGGAGCAGGGCCGCACGTTCGCGTTCGAATCGGGTACAGACGGCGCCGGACCGGGATCGGGTTCCGCTATTCCGGCTTCAGCCCCTCGCCCTGCACGCGCATCACGGCCTCGCCGTCGGCGAGGTTCGGCGCGTCGACGAGGCGGACGATCCGCTTGTCGCCCTTCGACTTGCGGAGGTACATCCGGAACGTGGAGGCGTGACCGAGGATGTTGCCGCCGATCGCCTGCGTCGGGTCACCGAAGTAAGAGTCTGGATTCGACGCGACCTGGTTGGTGACGAGGATGGCGGTGTTGAACAGGTCGCCGATCCGCATCAGGTCGTGGAGGTGCTTGTTGAGCTTCTGCTGGCGGTCGGCGAGTTCGCCTCGGCCGACGTACTCGGCGCGGAAGTGGGCGGTCAGCGAGTCCACACAGACGATCCGGATGGGCCACTCGCTCTCCTCGTGTTCCCCGGCGAGCTCCTTGGCCTTCTCCGCGAGCAGGATCTGGTGGTTGGAGTTGAACGCCTTGGCGACGTGGATCTGGTCGAGGAACGCCCCGATCAGCTCCTCCATCGCCTCCTCGTCGCTCGGCGTGCCCTCGATCTCGCGCCGCTCCATCTCGTCGGCGAGGATCTCGTCGTCAAGTCCGCGGACCATGTCGTCGATCCGCTCCGGCCGGAACGTGTCCTCGGAGTCGACGAAGATACAGCCGCCGCTGAGGCCGCCGTGCTCGGGCGGGAGCTGGACGTTGACGGCCATCTGGTGGGTCACCTGCGACTTCCCGGACCCGAACTCGCCGTACACCTCGGTGATCGACTGCGTCTCGATGCCGCCCCCGAGCAGTTCGTCCACCTCGTCGATCTGCCAGGAGAGCTTCCCGATCTCCTCGCGGCGTTCGAGCACGGTCGCGCCCGTCTCGAAGCCGCCGACGTCGGCGGCGTCGCGGGCGGCGTTGATGATGTCGCTGGCGGACGACTCGCCGATGTCCGCGGTGTTCGACATCTCGCCGGGGCTGGCGACGGCGATCGACTGGTAGCTCTCGAACCCGTTCTCGACGAGCTTGTCCGCGGTCGCTGGGCCGACTCCGGGGAGGTCCTCGAGTTCGTCTTCTGGCATGTACACGACTCTTGTTCGCCATCCCGTATAAAGACTGGTTTACACCTGAGTGAAAGTGAAAAGACGGCCGGGACGCACTCCGGAATGCGTCGGCTCCGTACATAAGCGTCCGCGCCGAAACGAGTCGGTTCCCGGCGGGCGAAACTGATCGTTTCGCACCCGGCACCGCCGGTCGCGGTCGGCGACGCGCCGCCGGCCGGTCAGAAGCCCACGCGTCGGACGTACCCGAGCTCGCGGATCTCGACGAGCAGCTCGCCGGGCAGCTCCGCGTCGGTGATCACGTACAGCTTCGGGTCGTCGGTGAACTCGGGGTCCTCGCTCAGCACCTGCCGGATCGAGACCCCGTGGTCGGCGAGGATGCCGGTCACCTCGGCGACGATCCCGGCCTCGTCGGCGGCGGCGACCTCGATGGTGAGGACCGTGAGGTCGAGGACCGGCGCCAGGTCCATCAGGCTCGGCACCGAGGAGATGTTGGTGAAGATGCGCTTCAGTTCGGGGTCGTCCAGGATGGCGTCGGTCGTCGAGTCGACCACCCGCCGGTCGACGTCGAGCTCGCGCGCGATCCCGGTGTACGGGATCTCGATTCCGCCCGAGACGACGCGGCCCTCCTCGTTGACGGAGAAACCGCGCTCTAAGAACAGCCGGATGACCGCCTGCTGGCTCGGTGACCCCTCGAACTTCTCGAGGATCTCGTCGAACATTCGTTACTACGGGCGGTCGCGGCGCGCCGGTATAAATGACGGTGCGTCGCGCCCGTCGGCTCGCGTCGCGGGAGCGACGACCGGCCTCAGTCGACCAGCCCGGCGTACGCGCCGCCGAGCGCGACGCCGTACACGAGGTGACCGATCGCGCTCAGCGCGCTGACGTTGGGAAGCGGGGGATTCGCCGGGGAACCGACCGCGGAGAGCCAGACCGGCATCACCAGCACGGCGAGCGCGACCCAGACCGCGAGCCCGTACGCCGCGCCGGCGCCGAGCGACGCTCCGGTGCTCTCGCCGATCGAGGGCCGCACCCCGACGAGCGCGGCGAAGCCGACGCCGATGACCGCACCGTGGGACATGTGGACCACCCAGCCGAGGAACGGCGCCGCCGGCGGCGCGAGCCCGTACATCGACGGGATCACGACCTCCAACAGCGGCGCGGGGATCACGTACGTCATCACGAGTCCGAAGACGACGCTGCCGACGAGCCCGCTCGCCACGCCCGCCTTCCAGTTACCGGCCTCGGTCGATACTTCGCTCGTCGCTGTCGCGGTTTCAGTCGCCATGTCGTCTCCTACCTCGCGAAAGAACCGGTAATACGTGCTGGTAAAATGCGTTCGCCGTACACTCGACCCAAACTTATATCTTCGTTAGGTTTTCGTTAGTAAATTAATACTCCGATACCCCGTCAGCGACGCCGATCGTCCCTCGACCACTTCCGCCGCGGCACCCCACCCCTTTTAGCCGATGGCGACGAACCTCGGCCCGTGTCAGAGTCGCCGCATCTGCGGTTCTTCCCGTACGAGGAGCCGTATCCGAACCAGCGCGAGGCGATGGACAGGATCGCCAACGCGCTGGACCGGGGACAGGACGTGCTGTTCGAGGGGGCGCCCGGAACGGGCAAGACCCTCTCCGCGCTCGTGCCCGCCTTAGAGCACGCCCGCGAGCACGACCGCACGGTCGTGATCACGACTAACGTCCACCAGCAGATGCGGCAGTTCGTCGAGGACGCCCGCGCGATCACCGGCGAAGAGCCCATCCGCGCGGTCGTGTTCAAGGGGAAGTCGTCGATGTGCCACATCGACGTCGACTACCAGGAGTGTCAGACCCTCCGCGACACCACCCGCGAGCTGGTCGAAACGGAGAGCGAAGTCCGCGAGCTGGAGACCCGCCAGCGCGAGCTGCTCGCCGAGAGCCGCGAGGGCGACGCCGGCGCGGCCGAGGCCCGCGAGGCGATCATGGACGAGCTCGACGAGCTGGAGACGGCGATCGACGAGTACGAGGCCGCGAACGTCTGCGCGCACTACCGGAACAACCTCGTCGAGGACACCGACGAGTTCTTCGGGTGGCTGTTCGACGACGTCCGCACCCCAGAGGACGTGTACGCGTACGCGGACGAGCGCGAGCTCTGCGGCTACGAGCTGCTCAAGGAGGGAATGGAGGGAGTGGACCTGGTCGTCTGCAACTACCACCACCTGCTCGATCCGAACATCCGCGAGCAGTTCTTCCGGTGGATCGACCGCGACCCGTCGGAGATAATCACCGTCTTCGACGAGGCGCACAACGTCGAGGACGCCGCCCGCGACCACGCCACCCGCACGCTCACGGAGACCACCCTCGACGCCGCCTTGGAGGAGCTCGCCGACAGCGACGACTCCCGCGCCGAGGCCGCCGAGAACGTCGTCCACGCGTTCCGCGACGCCGTGGTCGAGACGTACGACGACGCGCTCGGGTTCGGCGAGCGCGAGTCGGTCGGCGAGAACTGGGAGGACCTCTCCGTCGCCAACGACGACCGCCGCGACGACCTGACGCTGGCGTTCCTCCGGAACTACGAGGGGAAGGGGATCGACACGGAGACGGAGCTCGCCGTCCAGCTCGGGCAGGCGTTAGACGAGGAGTACGAGCGGCGCTACCGGGACGGCGAGACGACGACCCGGACCGAGTGTCAGACCCTGCAGGTCGCTCGGTTCGTCTCGACGTGGATGGAGGAGGGAACCGAGTTCGGTCAGTACCCGGTCGTCTCCGTGCGTCGCGACGGCGCCACCGACGAGGTGTACGGCCGCGCCGAGCTGTACACCTGCATCCCCCGTCGAGTGACCGAGGCGCTGTTCGACGAGGTCGCCGCCTCGGTGCTGATGAGCGCGACGCTCCGCCCCTTCGATGTCACCGAGGACGTGCTCGGGCTGGAGGACGCGGTGTCGCTCGCGTACGAGATGGGGTACCCGGAGGAGAACCGTCGGACGTTCGCGGTCGACGCCCCGCCGCTGTTCGCCTCCGAGCGCAACGACCCGGAGACCCAGGAGGCGGTGTCGTCGCTGCTGCGCGACGCGATCCGTTTCACTCCGGGCAACACGCTCGCCTTCTTCCCCTCGTACGCCGAGGCCGAACGGTACTACGAGCGGCTCGGCGGCTCGGCGGGGACCGGTGCCGGAGGCGACGTCGGGGCCGGAGCCGGACTCGCGGGCGCCGACCTCGGCTCCCTCTACCTCGACGGGCCCGATCAGGACGAGGAGGACCTGCGCCGGACGTTCGTCGACAGCGACGACGCCGCGCTGTTCACCTCGCTGTGGGGAACGCTCGCGGAGGGAGTGAGCTTCGACGCCGACGACGCCCGGACGGTGGTGGTCGTCGGCGTTCCCTACCCGTACCTCTCCGACCGTATGGAGGCGGTTCAGGACGCCTATGACCGGGCGTTCGCCGATCGCGACCGCGCCCGCGACCCCGGCTGGGCGTACGCCGTCGAGATCCCGACGATCCGCAAGACCAGACAGGCGCTCGGCCGCGTGGTCCGCGGTCCCGACGACTTCGGCGTCCGGATCCTCGCCGACCGCCGGTACACGACGGCGGACATGGGCAAGTACTCGGTCCGGAGCGCGTTCCCGCCGGAGGAGCGGGAGGAGCTGCTCGACGTCGACCCCGAGAAGCTGAAGTTCGCGATGCTCAACTTCTACGGTGACCACGACGCGTACGACGGGTCGCCACCGGAGCCGTGACGCTGTGGGGCCGCCGCCGAGCAGGGGATGGGCTGTGGGGCCGCCGCCGCGCCGGGGGTGAGGCTGTGGGGCCGCGGCCGTGCCGGATCCGCACCGGACGTCGGCTACCCCGGCATCGTCGCGAGCAGCGCCGTGATCCCGAACAGCACGATCGACAGCAGCGTCGTGATCACGGCGTGGATCACGGTCATCCCGGCCACGACCCGCCGGGGCTGGTCGTAGCTCCACGCGAACATCGCGCCGTCGACGAGGAGCGCGGCCGGGACGAGGAGCGCCTCGGAGACGGCGAACGCCCCACCGACGACGCCGATCACCGCGGGGAGCGGACCGACGTAGAGGGCGCGGCGCGGGTCGACGTCGCCGAGGATGTTCCGGGCGGCGAGGTGTGCGGTCACGGAGAGGAACAGCGCGAACAGGATGGTCGTCCCCAGCACCGTGATCGGCGTCACCGTCTGAAGAAGCATACCCGACCTACGGGACGGCGGGTAAAAGTGGTCGCGGGATCGGTCCGTCGCGAGCGGCGCGGCGTCGCCCGCCTACGCCAACAGCCCGAGGCCGTCCAGCTCCTCGACGATCACGTCGACGGCGGCCGCCGCGTCGTCCGGGCTCGTCCCGCCCGTGACGACGAGCTTCCCGCTGCCGAACAACAGCGCCACGACGTCCGGTTCGTCCAGCCGGTAGACGAGCCCGGGGAACTGCTCCGGCTCGTACTCGATGTGTTCGAGCCCGAGCCCGATCGCGATCGCGTTGAGGTTGAGGCTCTCGCCGAGGTCGGCGGACGTGACGATGTTCTGGACCGTGATCTCGGGTTCCTCGATCGGGATCTGGAGCGCGCGGAGCTCGTCGAACACGATGGCGAGGCTCTCGTGGACGGCGTCGATCGAGTTCGCGCCCGTGCACACGATCTTCCCGGACCGGAAGATCAGCGCGGCCGATTTCGGGTCCGTGGTGCGGTACACGAGCCCGGGGAACTGCTCGGGGTCGTAGTCGGCGCCCTCCAGGTCCATCGCGACGCTCTGGAGATCGAGCTCCTGCCCGATCCCCGTGGAGGCAACGACGTTCTCTATCGTGATCGTCTCCTTCGGATCGGCCATTACTACTAACACGATCGGTTGATTCATTTAAAAAGGTGCGTGGTCGGAACCGCTATCCTCTTGCGAGCGGCTCCCCGACTCCGGGGCGTGTACTGGCTCGAACTCGCCGGGGAGACGGACGCCTTCGCCGCCCGCGAGGCCGCCACCGCCGCGACCGGCGTGGAGCTGCTCGCGCCCGGGGTCGCCGCCGCCGGCAGCGTCGGACTCACCCGTAGCGACGCGGCGGGCGACGACCCACGCGCCGGCGGCGACGCCCCGGGCGCCGCGAGTGCCGCGACCGATCGCGCCGGAGTGCGCCGGCTCGCCTACACCCGCGCCGCCCACGAGGCGGTCGCCCGCACGGACGCCGACCTCGCCGCCGCCGTCGCCGCGCTCGACGCGGCGCCGCTCGACCGCTCGGGGACGGTCGCGGTGCGGGCCCGGAACGTCCGGAACACGGCGACCGTCTCGACGAGCGACGCCGAGCGCGCCCTCGGGGGCGTCCTCGTCGACCGCGGGTTCGACGTCGACCTCGACGACCCCGACCACGTCCTGCGCGCGCTGTTCGCGGCGGGCGAGCGCGCCGTTCACGACGCGATTCCCGGCGCCGACGGCGGCGACGCGTCCGTCTGCGCGCTCGGCTGGGTCGCCGCGGAGGCCGCTCGCGACTTCGCCCCCAAACCGACCGACCGCCCGTTCTTCCAGCCGGGGAGCATGGCGCCGGCCGACGCCCGCGCGTACGCCAACCTCGCGGGCGCCGCGCCCGGCCGGACCCTGCTCGACCCGATGTGCGGGACCGGCGGGCTCCCGCTGGAGGCCGGGCTCGTCGGCGCCGACGTCGTCGCCTGCGACGCCCAGCGGAAGATGGTCCGCGGGACGCGGGAGAACCTCCGCGAGTACGTGGGTGACTCCCCGGAGCACCCGAGCTGGCACGTCGCCCGCGGCGACGCCACGGCCCTCCCGCTCCGCGACGACGCCGTCGACGGCGTCGCCTTCGACGCGCCGTACGGCCGCCAGTCGAAGATCGCCACCCACGACCTCGCCGACCTCGTCTCGGGCGCGCTCGCGGAGGCGGCCCGGGTCGCGCCCCGCGCCGTCGTCGTCGCCGACCGGGACTGGCGCGGGTCGGCCCGCGCGGCGGGCTGGACGGTCGACGCCGCCTTCGAGCGCCGCGTCCACCGGTCGCTCACCCGACACGTGCTGGTGCTCGATCGGTCGTGAGCGCGTCCGATCTCGGCCCGTGATCGCCGCGACAACGCCGCGTTCGCACCGTCCCGAGAGTGAACGACCGGTCGGTGATACTCGGCATCTGAGCGTCGCAACCGACAAGTTTCAGTTTCACTCTCCCTCCGGGCAACGGTTAAGTGGACGGCCTCTCGTGGTGTGCACATGACCGGGGACGCCGGCGGCGACATGCTCTCGTGGGACGAGTCGGTGTTCCGCGACGAGTCGGTGTTCGAGATCGACCACGTCCCCGAGACGTTCCGCCACCGCGAGAGCCAGCTGGAGAGCCTGAAGTACGCGCTTCGCCCCGCGGTGCGCGGCTCTCGCCCCCTCAACACGATGGTGCGCGGCCCGCCCGGCACCGGCAAGACGACCGCGGTCCAGAAGCTGTTCGGCGAGCTCGGCGCCCGCACCGACGTCCGGACGGTCCGCGTCAACTGCCAGGTCGATTCGACGCGGTACGCCGTTTTCTCCCGGCTGTTCGAGGGGATCTTCGACTACGAGCCGCCCTCCTCGGGGATCTCCTTCAAGAAGCTGTTCGGTCAGATCACCGACCGGCTCGTCGAGGAGGACGACGTGCTCGTCGTCGCCTTAGACGACGTGAACTACCTCTTCTACGAGAACGAGGCGTCGGACACCCTCTACTCGCTTCTGCGCGCCCACGAGGCGCACTCGGGCGCGAAGATCGGCGTCATCGTCGTCTCCTCGGACCTCGGGCTCGACGTGATCGACGACCTTGACACCCGCGTGCAGTCGGTGTTCCGCCCGGAGGAGGTGTACTTCCCCGTCTACGACGCCACCGAGATCTACGACATCCTCTTCGAGCGCGCGAAGCGCGGCTTCCACGACGGCGTCATCGCCGACGCCGAGCTGGAGCGCGTCGCCGACCTCACCGCCGAGAGCGGCGACCTCCGGGTCGGGATCGACCTGCTCCGCCGCGCCGGACTGAACGCCGAGATGCGCGCCTCGAAGACGATCGCCGACGAGGACGTCGAGTCGGCGTACGACAAGTCGAAACACGTCCACCTCTCGCGGTCGCTCCGTGGGCTCTCGGAGTCCGAGCGCGCCCTCGTCCGCGTCCTCGCGGAGAACGACGGCGAGCGCGCCGGGACGGTGTACGAGGCGTTCCGCGACGAGACCGACCTCGGCTACACCCGTTACTCCGAGATCATCAACAAGCTCGACCAGCTCGGCGTGATCGAGGCCGAGTACGCCGACGTCGAGGGGCGCGGCCGCTCCCGCGAGCTCTCCCTGGCCTACGACGCGGAGGCGGTGCTGGACCGGCTGGAGTGATCGACGCCGACGCCTTTTCGGTTCTCCCCGTCGAGTCGGTGGTATGAAGACGAGCGGCGGGAGCGACGCGGCGAAGCGACGCGCCGGCGAGTCGGCGGCGGCGGCGGTCGACGACGGCGACGTCGTCGGCCTCGGAACGGGCTCGACCGCGGCCCACGCGATCCGCAGACTGGGCGAACGAGTCGACGCCGGGCTGGACGTCCGCGGGGTTCCGACCTCGTTCGCGAGCCGCGAACTCGCCGCCGACCGCGGGATCCCGCTGCTCGACCTCGACGAGGCGACGGGGCCCGACGCGCCCGGGATCGACGTCGCGATCGACGGCGCGGACCAGGTCGCGGTCGGCGACGGCGGGCCGACCGCGGGCCCGCTCATAAAGGGCGGCGGCGCCGCGCACGCCCGCGAGAAGCTGGTCGACGCCGCGGCCGACCGCTTCCTCGTCGTCGCCGATCCGTCGAAGGAGGCCGCGGCTCTCGACCGCCCCGTTCCGGTAGAGGTGCTTCCCGCCGGCCGATCCGCGGTGGCCGAGGCGGTCCGCGCGGCGGGCGGCGAGCCGACCCTCCGCCGCGCGGAGCGGAAGGACGGCCCGGTCGTCACCGACAACGGGAACCTCGTGCTCGACTGTTCGTTCGGCGAAATCGCGGAGCCCTCGGCGCTCGCGACGGCCCTCTCCGCGACGCCGGGCGTCGTCGAACACGGCCTCTTCGTCGACCTCGCCGACGAGGTCCACGTCGGAACGGACTCCGGGGTTCGGGTGCTCACGCGCTGATCTCCGGGACGCGGTCGCTACCGACGTGCGCGGGGGTCGCGCCGCTCTGCGGTCGGCGCGCGGTCAAAAAATCGGGTCGAGAGTCGCGTCCGCCTTAGAGGTCGCGCGGCTGGACCGTCTTCCGGTCGTTGGCCTCGGCGCGGCGCGCGGCGTCTTCGAGCAGCTCGTCCACTTCGTCGTCGAGCGCGTCGTAGAAGTCCGAAGCGACGTTCTTGTCGTCCAGCGCTTCCTTGACGGCCGCTTTGACAATAAGGTCTGCCATGCGATCGGTGATATCCATCGACAGTTAATAAGAGTTCCTGAATTCGACCGCGAGGGGCGCCCTGCGGCCCGTTCGCGAGGGGGTGCCGGAATGCTTCCTTATAAGCTTTGTGAGACCGCTCGGCGAGCGGGGCCGCTCGCCCGCCGCGGACCGATAGGTTCGACCCGTTCGGCCCCTGACGGGGACGCATGCGCGACACGCTCAAGGCGCTCGACGCCGGCGATATCGGCGTCGCGGAGGCGGAATCGCGGCTCGCGGGCTACGCGACGACGGCGGCCGGCCGGTTCGACGCCGCCCGCGAGCACCGACGAGGGATCCCCGAGGCGATCCTCGCGGAGGGGAAGACGCCGGCGGAGGTCGCGGCGCTGACGGCGACCGCGGTCGAGACGACCGGCCGCGCGCTCGTCACCCGGGCCGACGCCGAGGACGCGGCGGCGATCCGGACGGCGATGGCGGACCTCGATCTCGAGACCGCGGCGTCGCTCGACCCCACCGTCGACCACGACGAGCGGGCCGGGACCGTCGTCGTCCACGCCGCCGACTTCGACCCGCCCGCGCTCGACGCGACGCTCTCGGTCGTCGCGGCGGGCACCGCCGACGCGGCGGCCGCGGGCGAGGCGGCGGTGGTCGCCGGCGAGATCGGCGCGACCGTCGACCGCGTGGACGACGTCGGCGTCGCGAACCTCGACCGGATCCTGGACCAGCGCGACCGGGTCCGCGAGGCCGACGTCGTCGTGGTCGCGGCGGGCCGCGAGGGGGCGCTCCCCACGGTCGTCGCGGGACTCGTCGCGGCGCCGGTGATCGCGCTCCCGGTGTCGACGGGATACGGCGTCGGCGGCGAGGGCGTCGCCGCGCTCCACGGTGCGCTCCAGTCCTGTTCGGTGCTCACGACGGTGAACGTCGACGCCGGCTTCGTCGCCGGGGCGCAGGCGGGGCTGATAGCGCGCGCGGTCGACGCGGCGCGGCGCGACTGACCGCCGGCTCCCCACCCGTCTCATGACGGGGCTTTATATGTAGATTTCCGGAAGCTGGCGGGGGTGAGAAAGGGTATTTGTCCGTCGAAACCTTACGATCTATCGCCGGCAATCACCGGTACCGAATGCCACTCTGTGACCACTGCGGGTCGCACGTCTCGGACCGCTTCGCACGCGTCTTCGCGGACGAGTACGGCGACCTGAACGCCTGTCCGGACTGTTCCGCGAACGCCGGGATCGCCGAAGTCTCCCGAGAACGCGCTCGTACTGGGGACTGACCCGGTCGATCCCGCCGCGACACCGCACCCGACCGCGTTCGCGCCGCCCGCGCGTCCGGCTTCCCCGACCGCGCCGAGACCGGCAGGTATTCCTCGCGCCCGCGCCGACCGGGCGCCGTGTCGACGCCGAGTCAGGACGCGCCGCACCACGTCTACGTGATCGAGTGCGCGGACGGGACGCTGTACACCGGCTACACCACCGACGTGGAGCGGCGCGTTGCCGAGCACGACGCCGGAGAGGGCGCGAAGTACACCAGGGGACGGACTCCCGTGACCTTACGGCACGTTGAGTCGTTCGACTCGAAGTCGGCGGCGATGTCGCGGGAACACGAGATCAAGTCGCTCACCCGCGCGCAGAAGGAGGCGCTGATCGGGGCGGAGAACGACTGAGTCACGCCGGCCGATCCGCGGGGCTCGGCCGGTGTCGGTCGGCTCCCGGCTACTCCACGAGCCGTTCGATTTCGGTGACCAGGATGCCGCTCGCGCCGACAGTCTTCAGCTCCGAGATCGTCGCGAACACGTCGCGCTCCTCGACGACGGCGTGGACCGCCACCATCCCGTTCCCGTCCTCGTCGGCCTCGACGTCCATCACCGTCGGGCCGCCGAGCCCGGGGATCACGTCTTTGACCTCGTCGAGCCGCTCCGTCGGCGCGTTCATCATCAGGTAGCGCCGGCCGTCGGCCGCGAGCACGGACTCGAACGCGGTCAACACCTGTTCGACCTTCGGGTCGTCGACCACGTCGGGGCGCGCGAACAGCCGCACCGAGGAGTCGAGCACGTCGTCGATCACGGCCAAGCGGTTCACCTTCAGCGTCGTCCCCGTCGAGGTGATGTCGACGATGGCGTCGGCCATGTCGACGTGGGGCGTCAGCTCCGTCGCGCCCGTCACGGTGACCACGTCGGCGTCGACGCCCACCCGATCGAGGTAGTCGTGGGTGACCGCCGGGAACTCGGTGGCGACGGTCCCGCCGGCGAGGTCGCCGACGGTCTCGACCGCGCCGTCCTCCGGGGCCGCGAGGACGAGCTTACAGGAGCCGTACCCCAGATCGAGCAGGTCGACGAGGTCGCCGTCGGCCGCGGACGCGGCGCCGTCCGCCACGCCGCCGGACTCCGCCGCCTGATCGAGCCCCGTGATCCCGAGGTCGGCCGCGCCGTCCCGGACGTACTCGGGGATGTCGGCCGCGCGCGCGAACAGCACCGTCACGTCGGGGTCGACGGTGTCGGCGTACAGCTGGCGGTCGGCGGTCTCCTCGACGTGGAGCCCCGCGCGCTCCAACAGCGAGAGCGTCGGGTCGTGCAGGCGGCCCTTGTTGGGGACGGCGATGCGCATACGGATAGCGTCGCGGGGCGACGGGGAAACGTTTTCGTCCGGTGAGCGGCGGACGGGATCCATGCGCAGCCGACTAATCAGACACCGTGGCGGCGGCGCGTGCCGACGAGCGGCCGACAGGCCGTGAGTCAGCGCGCGCGAGGGAGTCGCTGGCGTGGGACGCGCCAGCGACAGGGCGAGAGCAAAGCTCTCGCTTGCAACCGGCGCGTAGCGCCGGTGACGAGGCTGGGGAGGCGTGAGGTACGGTGGCCGTGCGGGGGCGGGACTCAAAGGGGCAGTCGCCGGCGGCTTCGCCGCCGGCTGCCAGAGGCGCGAAGCGCCTCGCTGTCGCGAGGACGAAGCACGCTGCAGCAAGCACCGCAGCGAACAACGCGAGTGAGGAGCGCAGCAAAGCGCGCGAGTCCTCGCGGCTGGGGCTTTGGCGGTGTTCACCGTCGATCGGCAGCCAACGGTTTATAACCGAGCGGCCGGGACTTTGGAGACCTCGATCCTCTCTACCGACCGGCATTCCCGCCTCCGGCCGCGCCAAACCGCCGTCTGACCACCCAATACGCGACGGGGAGACAGCAGGCGAACGCGATCGGCCAGACGGTCAGCTGCGCGGCCGGGTCGGGCGGCGACACGAGGCTTCCGGCGATCATCCCGCCGATTCCGGCGACGGCGACGGTAACGGCGGCTCGCTCCACTCGGCCCGGCGGCCGCTCGCGGGGCCGCCCGCGACGCCACCAGAGGAGGTAGTACGCCAGTACGATCCCCGAGAGCGGTGCGAAGACGGCCCAGACGGTCGGATAATCGCTTCCGCGAGCGTGTGCGTCGAAGTTCACCCAGACGCCTGTCGCCAACAGAACGAACAGGAAGAGGGCCATGCCGAACGCGACGGCGGGTGAGAACGGGAGGGACACGATCTGGTGTTCAGCCCGATCGATAATGGGTCTTCTCCGGAGCGGAACCGTCCGCGCGAGACGATTTCGCCGCAGTCACTTACCTAGCCGCGCCGCTCAAGTGTCTCGCCACCCAACGACGCGTATCGTGAGCGACGCCGACTCTCCCCTCTCGGAGGACCGCCCGACCGTCGACCGCCCGCTCCGGGTCGACGCCCCGTTCGAGCCCGCGGGCGACCAGCCCGAGGCGATCGAACAGCTCGTCGAGGGGTACGAGTCGGGCGCCGACAAGCAGACCCTCCTCGGCGTCACCGGCTCCGGGAAGACGAACACCGTCTCGTGGGTCGCCGAGGAGCTGGACCAGCCGACGCTCGTGTTGGCCCACAACAAGACGCTCGCGGCCCAGCTGTACGAGGAGTTCCGCGAGCTGTTCCCGGACAACGCCGTCGAGTACTTCGTCTCCTACTACGACTACTACCAGCCGGAGGCGTACGTCGAGCAGACGGACACGTTCATCGACAAGGAGATGTCGATAAACGAGGAGATCGACCGCCTCCGCCACTCCGCGACCCGCTCCCTGCTCACCCGCGACGACGTGATCGTCGTCGCCTCGGTCTCGGCCATCTACGGGCTCGGCGACCCGCAGAACTACCGCGACATGGCGCTCCGCCTGGAGGTCGGCGAGGAGGTCGGCCGCGAGGAGCTGCTCGCCCGGCTCGTCGACCTGAACTACGAGCGCAACGACGTGGACTTCACGCAGGGCACCTTCCGCGTCCGCGGCGACACCGTCGAGATCTACCCGATGTACGGGCGGTACGCGGTCCGGGTGGAGCTGTGGGGCGACGAGATAGACCGCATGATCAAGGTTGACCCGATGAAAGGTGAGGTCGTGAGCGAGGAGCCCGCGGTCATGCTTCACCCCGCCGAGCACTACTCGATCCCCGACGACCAGCTGGAGCAGGCGATCGCGGAGATCGAGGACCTGATGGAGAAACGGGTCAGCTACTTCGAGCGGCAGGGCGATCTGGTCGCCGCCCAGCGCATCGAGGAGCGGACCACCTTCGACATCGAGATGCTCCGGGAGGCGGGCTACTGTTCGGGGATCGAGAACTACTCGGTGCACATGGACGACCGGGAGTCGGGCGACGCCCCCTACACCCTCCTCGACTACTTCCCCGACGACTTCCTCACCGTGATCGACGAGTCCCACCAGACGATCCCCCAGATCAAAGGGCAGTACGAGGGGGACAAGTCCCGGAAGGACTCGCTCGTCGAGAACGGGTTCCGGCTCCCGACCGCCTACGACAACCGTCCGCTCACCTTCGAGGAGTTCGAGGAGAAGACGGACCGGACCCTCTACGTCTCGGCGACCCCGAGCGACTACGAGCGCGAGACCTCCGACCGCATCGTCGAGCAGATCGTCCGGCCGACCCATCTCGTCGACCCGAAGGTGGAGGTGACGGGGGCGACCGGGCAGGTCGAGGACCTCCTCGATCGGGTCGACGACCGGATCGAGCGCGACGAGCGCGTCCTCGTCACCACGCTCACCAAGCGGATGGCCGAGGACCTCACGGAGTACTTCGAGGAGGCCGGCGTCGACGTGGCGTACATGCACGACGAGACGGACACCCTCGAGCGCCACGAGATCATCCGCGACCTCCGGCTCGGCAACATCGACGTGCTCGTCGGGATCAACCTGCTCCGCGAGGGGCTCGACATTCCGGAGGTCTCGCTCGTCGCGATCCTCGACGCCGACCAGGAGGGGTTCCTCCGCTCGACGACGACTCTCGTCCAGACGATGGGGCGGGCCGCCCGCAACGTCAACGGCGAGGTCGTCCTCTACGCCGACCGGATGACCGACTCGATGGAGGCGGCGATCGAGGAGACCCAGCGCCGCCGCGAGATCCAACTGGAGTACAACGCCGAGCACGGCTACGAGGCGACGACGATCGACAAGCCGGTCGGCGAGACGAACCTCCCGGGGTCGAAGACGGACACCTCGTCGGTCAGCGTCGGCGACGTCGAGAGCGAAGACGAGGCCGAAGCGCAGATCGAGGCGCTCGAAGACCGGATGGAGGAGGCCGCGAGCAACCTGGAGTTCGAACTCGCCGCGGACATCCGCGACCGGATCGCCGAGCTCCGCCGGGCCTTCGAACTCGACGCCGACGACGGAGGCGTGCCCGCGCCGATGGTCGACGAGTAGGCCGGCGCGCCGATCCGTCTCGGCCGTCCGTCTCGACCGTCTCGCTCGACCCGGCTCGACCGTCCCGCTTCCACGCCCTCGGTTCGACGCCTCCGATCGCCCCGCGTCCGCCCGATTCTCACGCGCCGAGACGCGCGACGACGGGGTTTTATCTCCGACCGTCAGAGCCCGTCACATGCACCGCCGCGCGGTCGTCGTCGGCGCCCTCACCGCCGCCACGGCGGGGTGCGTCGACCGCCTCCACGACCTCGCGGCGTCGACGCCCCGCGACCTCGGCGTCCGGAGCCGCTCCATCGACGGGAACCCGCTGGTCGACGGACAGAGCGTCCTCGACCGTCCCGCGGAGATCATCACCCACGCCGCCTCCTTCCGATCGAGCGCGGAGGCGAGGAGCGCGCTCCGTCCCGACGCGACGGAGACGCGGGCGTTCGTCGACGCGACCGCCTTCGTCGACGACGACGGGGAGGCCGTGCTCGTCGTCGCCCAGCGGCTCACGGCGCCGGCCGTCGCGCTCCGACTCGGTGCGATCAGCCGCACCGGCGACCGCTCGCTCCGGATCGCCGTCGACCGAGTCGGCGTCCGCGGCGACGTCGACACCGACGACCCGGTCGTCAAGACCCTCCTGATCCGACTGACGGACGAGCGGGGACCGCCCGAGCGCGTCGTCGTCTCGATCGACGGCGACCGCGCCGGCGTGACCGTGTAGGGCCCCGCCGCGGGCGACGCGTTCAGATCGCGCGCCGCCGACCCGCGTCGCGCCCCTCGCATCCCGGCACCGATCCCGTCTCAGTCCCGCGATCGTTTTGTGTCCCGGCGGCGTTCCCGTCGGTATGACAGCTCTCCGCCGCCGCCTCCTCGGACTCGTCCTGCTCGCGGTCGCCGGCGCCGCGTTCGCGGGCGCCGCCACCGTCGCGCCCGCGGTCGTCCCCGGATCGGCGACCGCGTCCGGCACCCCAGACTTCGTCGTGCCGTCCCCGGTCTCGCTGTTGGTCGCGCCCGCGCTCCTCGCGGCCGGATCGGTACTGGTGGTCTCCGGCGGGGCCGCGCTCGTCGACGCCGACCTCTCCGCGCGGACCGCCCTCCTCGCGCCCGCGCTCGGTGCCGTCGGCGCGCTCGCGCTCGGCGCGGGGATCGGTGCGGGCTTCGGGGCGTCCCTCGCCGCGTTTGGCCTTCCGGAGTCGCTCGCGGCGCTGCGCTCCGGTCCGCCCGCCGCGGTCGCGGCCGGCGCCGTCGTCGGCGGGGCGGTGGCGCCCGTCGTGCGCGCGTCGACCACGGAGGACACGGTCGCGCTGCTCGTCGCCGCGGTCCTGCTGCTCGCCTCGGTCGTCGCCGTCCCCGGCTCGGTGCTCGCTCTCGTCGCCGGGGGCGTCGCCGGCGTCCTCGCGGTGGGCGCGCTCTGGGCGGTCGATCCGGCGAACTGGCGCCCCTGACGGCCCGGATTCGTTCGAGACCGACTCCGACCCTAGTTCCCCGGGCGCTCGCTCTCGGCCTCCAGCTCGACGTCGCGGTCGGCCTCGCAGGTCTCCTCCTCCTGCCAGGTGAGGTCGACGTCGTCCGAGTCTCACGTCTCGTCGGTCTCTCGCTCGCGTCCGGCTCCGGGTTCGCGCTCCTCGCCGAACTGCTCGGCGGAGTCATCGCGATTGGACTACGCGGGTGCTTGACGCCGCCAGTTGGGCACTGTAGCGACCACCCGTAACCGGAGATTACCGCTCAGTCCCCGCCTCGGCACCGCCCATTCGTGGATCGGAGGAACGACTCCGCCCTCCTAGTGTGAAAGTGAGCTTGTTATACTACAATTTTGTTGGTAATACTTATACCGGTGGAGTCTGTGTGGTCCGATACGGTTCACACGGCTACACTCACGTCACGCTGTAAGACCGTCTCCCGAGCGACACGACTGCGGTCGGACTCACCAGACTGATGCTAGACAGTGGCAGAGGCAATCCAACGCAATCGGTCACGTTTGAGATGACCAACGATGAGTGAAAGCGAAAACGCAAACACGAACGCGAGTACAGGCGCAGACATAGAGACGGACATCTTCTCGGAGAGAAAACAGCTGAAGCCCTACGAGTACAGCGAGTTTCTCGACTACGTCGAGGCGATCCGGAACAGCTACTGGGTACACACGGAGTTTAATTTCGACGGAGATGTCCAAGACTTCAGGGTCAACACGACTCCTGCTGAGCAGACCGTTATCAAACGGACGATGTTGGCTATCGCGCAGATCGAGGTGCAAGTGAAGACGTTTTGGTCGGATATCTACGAGGAGATGCCCAAAGCCGAGGTCGGGAACGTGGGTATGACCTTTGCGGAAAGCGAGGTGCGGCACATGGACGCCTACAGTCACCTACTCGACGTCTTAGGAATCACGGACGATTTCGAGCAGGTAACTGAGGAGCCGGCGATCAAAGAGCGGATCGAGTATCTCGATGAGTATCTGGAGAAGAGCGAGAGCGATGATGAACGGGAGTACGTGATGAGCATCCTGCTGTTCAGTACGTTCGTCGAACACGTATCGCTATTCAGCCAGTTCCTCATAATGACGAGCTTCGACAAGCACGAAAAGAAGTTCACGGGGATAGCGAACGCCGTCGAAGCAACCAGCAAAGAAGAGCAGATTCACGGTCTGTTCGGGATTGAGCTGGTGGAGACGATCAGCGAGGAGAACCCGGACCTCTTCGATGACGACTTCGAGGAGGACGTCCAAGAGGCCTGTCGGCAGGCCTACGAGGCAGAGCTGGAGATTCTGAATTGGATATTCGCTGACGGCGAGCTGGAGTTCCTTCCTCGAGCGCACGTCGACGCGTTTCTGCGAGACCGGTTCAATCAGAGTCTAGAAACCGTCGGCGTGGAACCGATATTCGAGACGGACGACGACCTGCTTGAGGAGACGCGCTGGTTCGACGAGGACATTATGATGACCAAGGACAACGACTTCTTCAGCAAGCGGTCGACCACGTACAACAAACACACGCAGAGCGTTACCGCCGAGGACATGTTCTAACAATGGCACAAACAGAACTCGAAAGCGTTGAGCAACAGCATACGGAACCGTTCTACTGGCTGAACGAGGACAGTAGGGAGTTTCTCAGAGAGGGGTACCTGATCGAGGGCGTCGAAGCGGAAGAGAGAGTCAGACAGATAGCGGAGCGCGCCGAAGAGATCCTCGGTGAGGAGGGCTTCGCGGACAAGTTTTACGAGTACATGAGTCGGGGCTTCTATAGTCTCGCGAGCCCGGTGTGGTCCAACTTCGGACTGGACAGAGGCCTTCCTATCAGTTGCTTCGGCAGCTACATGGAGGATAGCATCGAGAGCATTCTCTACACCCAAGCCGAGGTGGGTGAGATGACCAAGCAGGGCGGCGGCACGAGCGGATACTTCGGTGAGCTGCGGCCGCGAGGCAGTCCGATAACGAACAACGGCAAGAGCAACGGGAGTTACAGCTTCACAGAGCTGTTCGATACGATCATCAACGTCATCAGCCAGGGCGAAACCCGGCGGGGGCAGTTCGCCGGCTACATCGACGTCGAACACGACGACCTAGAAGAATGGCTTAACATCAAAACCGAAGGGGACCCAGTACAGGACATCTACTACGGAGTCATCATCGGTGACGACTGGTTTCAGGCGATGATTGACGGCGATGAAGAGAAGCGAGAGACTTGGGCGGACATTATCGAGACCCGGATCAATATCGGCGTTCCGTATATAATCTTCCGGGGGAACATGAACGAGGGGAAGCCACAGGTCTACAAGGACAAGGATTACCAAATAAACGCGTCCAACCTGTGTACCGAGATAGCGCTGCCGGCCACGGCGGACGAGAGCTTCGTCTGCTGTCTCTCAAGTATGAACGCTCTCCACTACGACGAATGGAAGGATACCGATGCAGTGGAGACTCTGACGCGATTCCTGGACGCGGTGATGGAGGAATTCATCCAGCGCACGGAGGGAGTACAGTTCATGGAGCGGGCCGTGCGGTTCGCGAAGAGACACAGAGCGATAGGGATCGGCGTCCTCGGGTGGCACAGCTACCTCCAGAGCAACATGATCCCCTTCGACAGCATGGAGGCGATGGAGAAGAACGGGGAGATCTTCCGGACCATCAAAGAGCGGAGCTACGAGGCGAGTGAAGCGCTTGCGGATGAGTTCGGGGAGCCGGAGGTTCTCGAGGGCTACGGCAGGCGGAACACGACGACGATGAGCGTGGCTCCGACGAAATCGAGCAGCGTCATTCTGGGTCAGGTCAGTCCGAGCATCGAGCCGCTGAAATCGAACTACTTCGTGCGAGACGGTGCGAAGCTAAAGTCGACGCAAAAAAACAGATTCCTTCAGGCGATACTGGCGGAGCGGGGCAAAGACACCCGCGAAGTCTGGGACAGCATCGCCAATAAGGACGGGAGCGTTCAACATCTCGAGTGTCTGACGGACGAAGAGAAAGAGGTGTTCAAGACCTTCGCCGAGATACCGCAGATGGCGATCATCAATCAGGCAGCACAGAGACAGAAACACATAGACCAAGCACAGAGCGTGAACATCTCGATCGATCCGAGTGAAGTGAGCGTCAAGGAGATCAATCAGCTCTACATAGAAGCTTGGAAAAAAGGGGTCAAGAGCCTCTACTATCAGCACAGCGTGAATGCCGCACAGAAATTCAGTCGAGATATTCTCGAGTGTAGAGCCTGTGAAAGCTGATCGCTACTCGTGGCGGCTCGCCTACCGTCTCAGTCACTCCCAGACTCCGACTCCAGATCGATGTCCCGGTCCGCCTCGAGGTGGGCGTCTTCGGCTCTGGGAACGTCAGCGACCCGTGCGGCGGCGCGATCGTGGTTCCGGCGAGCTTCTCTGTCGACGACGTGCGGCAGCCGCGAGTCGGGCTTACGTCCCCGGGCGCTCGCTCTCGGCCTCCAGCTCGACATCCCGGTCGGCCTCGCGGGTCTCTCCCTCCTGACGGGCGAGGTCGACGTCGCGGGCCGTGTCCGCGTCGCGGGTCTCGTCGGTCCGTAGATCGCTGTCGGCGACGGTGTCGAGTTGTTCGAGGGCGCTCTCGATGTCCTCCAAGCCGAGCATCTTCTCCGTCTCCTCGTCGAACTCCTTGCTCTCTAACCCCTCCATCTGCTGGACGTCGGAGCCGGAGAGCGC
>NZ_NHPE01000141.1:0-72179 GCF_002252895.1 Halorubrum sp. Eb13
CCGCCGTCGCCGCCGGCGCCGCCCTATTTAACGAGGGGCACACGCTCGCGGCGCACGACCCGTGGGAGGCAGCGTGGCTCCCGCTCGACGAGGGCGACGACGAGCGCCTGCTCCACGGGCTGATCGCGGCCGCGGCGGCCACTCACCACGCGAGCGAGCGGAACTGGTCCGGCGCGACCGGGTGCGCCGCCAACGCGGTCCGGTACCTCGACGGACTCGACGCGGAGGCGGCCCGCGGCGACGGCGGCGGAACTCGCGGCGTCGACGTCGCGACCGTCCGGGAGTGGTGCCGACGGCTTGCGACCGACCCGGAGACGGTCGAGCGCAGCGAGCCGCCGCCGATCCGGGTCGGCGACGCGGTGCCGAGGTTCGCGGACTTGGACCTCGCGGCCGCGCTGCTCGCGGCGCCCCCGCTCGCCGAGGCGGTCGACCACGGCGACTCGGGGACGTTCGAGGCGGCCGCGGCGCTGGCGCGCGAGGAGCGCGGCACCGGGCGGACGCGGTTCGCGGAGCTCCTCTTCGCGTTCCTCCGCGAGCCCGACGCCCGGCCGCAGGTGGCCGCGCGGCTCGCGGATCACGTGGACCTGGCCGAGCGGAAGCGACGCGACGTCGACGACCTCTTTTAAATTTGAACTCGGTTAGGCGCCGTCGGTCGGCGTGTCCGGGTCCGAGGGGAAGTTCGGCTCCCCGGTGACCGCGGGGTCGGTCCCGCCGTCGGGACCGATCCCATCGCCGGGGTCGCCCCCGTCCGACTCCGAGGCCCCGTCCTTCGGCTCGCCCTCGAAGGTGTAGTCCGCGGAGTTGTCGGCGGGGTCGTAGCCGAGCGCCTCGCGGGCGCGCTCGATCGAGTAGTAGCGCCGGTCGTTGTTCGAGATGCCGTAGACGACCTCATAGCCGTAGTCGGCCCGCAGACACCGGTCGAACAGGTGCGCGCAGTCGCGGTGCGAGAGCCACATCGCCTGCCCGCGCTCGTACTCCCGCGGCGGGTGGTCCTTCGTGAGGTTCCCGATGCGGACGCAGACGACGCTCATCCCGTGTTCGTCGTGGTAGAGGCGCCCGAGCGCCTCGCCGGTCGCCTTCGAGACGCCGTACAGGTTCCCGGGCCGGGGGAGCTCGGTGCCGTCCAGCCGGTAGTCGTCGTCCGTGCGGTACAGGTCCGGGGTCCGGTCGTCGGTCTCGTAGCCGCCGACGGCGTGGTTCGAGGAGGCGAACGCGAACTTGTCGACGCCCTCGTCGACGGCCGCGCGCATCACGACCTGCGTCCCGTCGATGTTGTTGCGGAGCACGGAGTCCCACGGCGCCGTCTTCCGCGGGTCGCCGGCGAGGTGGATCACGGCGGCGACGCCCTCCATGGCCTCCCGGACCGCCCGCTCGTCGGTGATGTCCGCGACGTACCGGTCGGCGTCGGTGACCCCGTCCGGCACCTTCGCCGCCGGGAGCGGCTCCCTGTCGAGGAGTCGCCACTCGTAGTCGTCCCCGATGCCGCGGAGGATGGCCTGCCCCACCCGTCCGCCGGCGCCCGTCAGCAGGACCGGCTCGTCCATTCGGTCGTACGTGGGCGGGAGACGGGCATATAATACACGGTTCGGCCACGCACCGGCCGATCGCGGGGACCGTGCGCCCGCGGCGAGATATCCGAAGAGAGTCAGAGACCGAGACGAATCCCGGTTACAGCTTCTTCCGGGAGATCGAGACGCCCGTCGGCGTGACCACGATCTGGTCGTCGCCCTTCTGCACGATGTCGCCGTCGACCTCTTGAGCGACCTGGCGAAGCTCGTCGATGATGTGTTCGATCGTGCGGTCCGACGTCGAGTGACGAGTGATGTCGGCGATGACGAAATCGCCGTCGTAGACGGCGTCTTTGATCGGGATGACGTCGCCCTGGTCACCGATCTCCGCGATGTGTACCTGCATCCCCGTCTCGGCGTGCGCCTCGGCGAAGTCGTCGAGGTTGAGCTCGACGTAATCGTCGACGGAGCGGTTGCCGCCCCCGCCGAGGATCTTGCTCATGATGCCCATACACACTACACGTCGAGGTCGGACATTAGTTCTTACGTCAGACGCACCCGGTCCGCGGGTCGTCAGCGGCTCTCGTCGAGCCGATCCTGCCACTCTTGCACGCGCGCGAGCAGCTCCACGGGCGCGGTCTCCGCGACGTCGACGTCGCTCAGCTCCTCGATCACGGCGCGGGTCTCGGGGTCGAGCCGGTCGGCCCCCGCCGCCCCCGCGCTCTCGGCGCCCTCGGGGCGTTCGGCGGATTCGTCGGTCTCGGGGCGTCCGGCGGACCCGTCGTCACCTCCGGCGTCGTCCGACGCCCGCTCCCGGCCCGTTCCGTTTCGGCCCTCTTCGGGGGCGGAGGCGTCGGCGGCCGCCCCGGTCGACCCGGCGCCGCCCTCGTCCGCGAACGACCCGGACGAGAGGTCGAAGACGACCTGCTTCGTCCCCTCGCCGGCCCCGGCTCCGTCCCCCGTGCCGCCGCTTCCGGGTCCGTCTGCCCGCCCGCCGACTCCGCCCCGCGACCCCTTCGCCTCGATCGCCTTCTCCTCGCGGAGCCGGTCGAGCACCTCGTCGGCGCGCCCGACGACCGGCTCGGGGACCCCGGCGAGGTCGGCGACGTGAACTCCGTACGACCGGTTCGTCGGGCCGTCGCGGACCGTCCGCAGGAACGTCACCTCGCCGTCGCGCTCGTCGACGGCGACGTGGACGTTCGCGACGCGGGGGAGGTGGTCCGCCAGCGCCGTTAGCTCGTGGTAGTGCGTGGCGAAGAGAGTCCGCGCGCGCACCTCGTTATGCAAATACTCCGTCGCGGCCCACGCGATGGAGATCCCGTCGTAGGTGGCGGTCCCGCGGCCGACCTCGTCGAGGATGACGAGGGAGTCGGCGGTCGCCGAGTGGAGGATGTTCGACAGCTCCTGCATCTCGACCATGAACGTCGAGCGCCCCTGCGCCAGCTCGTCGAGCGCGCCGACGCGGGTGTAGATCCCGTCGACGAGCCCGACCGTGGCCGCCCGCGCGGGGACGAACGACCCCGCCTGCGCGAGCAGCTGGATCAGGGCCGCCTGCCGCATGTACGTCGACTTCCCGCTCATGTTCGGCCCGGTGACGATCAGGAAGCCCCGCTCGTCGTCGAGCCGGAGGTCGTTCGGCACGAAGTCCGTCGTCCGCTCGACGACGGGGTGGCGCCCGGCCTCCACGTCGAGCCGGCGCTCGTCCGTCAGCTCCGGGCGCGTCCAGTCGTTGCCGGCGGCGTGGGTCGCGAGCGACGCGAGCGCGTCGACCTCGGCGAGGGCCCGCCCGACGTCCTGCAGCAGCTCGGCGTCGCCGGCGACGCGCTCGCGCAGCTCCTCGAACAGCTCGTACTCCAGCTCGCCGCGGGCCTCCTCCAAGCGGAGCACCTCCCGTTCCCGCTCCGCCAGCTCGTCGGTGACGAACCGCTTGGAGTTCTTCAGCGTCTTGATCTCCCGGTACCCCTCGGGCACCTGGTCGGCCACCGATTTGCCGACTTGGATGTAGTAGCCGTCCGTCTTGTTGCGGTCGACCGTGACGTGGCTGAGGCCGTGCCGCCGCTTCTCCCGCTCCGCGAGGGTGTCGAGCCACTCTTTGGCCTCCTCGTGGCTCGCGATCAGCTCGTCGAGCTCGTCGTCGTACCCCTCTCGGAGGAGCCCGCCCTGCGTCTTCGCCTCCGGCGGGTCGTCCGCGAGCGCGTCGGCGAGCTCGCCGTGGAGCGCACGGGCGCGGTCGCGGTCGAGGCCCTCCAGAACCGCCGCGACCGGCGAGTCCGCGAGCGCGGTCCCCTCGACGGCGTCGACCATCGCCGGCACCAGCGCGAGGGTGTCGCGCATCGAGAGGAGTTCGCGTGCGTCCGCGCTCCCGCTCGTCGCCCGCGCGGCGAGCCGTTCGAGGTCGTACGCCTCCCCGAGCGTCTCGCGGAGGCGGTCGCGCGCGAGGGCGGCCGACGCCAGCGCCTCGACCGCGTCGAGCCGGCGGTCCAGCCGCGCCCGGTCCCGGCGCGGTCGGGTGAGCCACTCCCGGAGGAGCCGCCCGCCGGCCGCGGTGACGGTGTGGTCGATCGTCTCGAACAGCGACCCCTCCCCATCGCCGCGCATCGTCTCCGTGAGTTCGAGGTTGCGCTGGGTCGTCGCGTCGACGTCGACGTGGTCGCCGTCGCCGTACGCCGTGAGCCGGGTCATCGACGCGAGCACCCCGGCGCCCGTCTCCTCGACGTAGCCGAGGGTCGCGCCGGCCGCGCGCAGCGCGAGGTCGGAGTCGATCCCGACGCTGTCGGCGGTCTCCCGGCCGAACTGCTCGCGGACCGCGTGCTTCGCCCGCCCCGGCGCGAACGCCTCCGCGTCGAACAGCGACACCGACCCGGAGAGGTCCTCCCTGACCGCGCCGAGCAGCCGGTCGTCGTTGCGGACGCGGGGGCCGGGGAGCACCTCCGCGGGATCGAACCGGTACAGCTCCGCCCGGAGGTCGCTCTCGTCGCCGACCTCGGTGACGAGGAATCGGCCCGTGGTGACATCGGCGAGGGCGAGCCCGTAGGGGCCGTCAGCTTCGTCGCTCGTCTCCCCCGCGGCCGACGCCCCGCCGCCGTCGCCCTCGCGGACGACCGCCGCGAGGTACCGCGCGTCGTCGTCGGCGGTCTCCAGCAGGGTACCGGGCGTGACGACCCGCGTGATCTCGCGGGCGTGGCCGTCGTCCGTCTGGTACTGGTCGGCGACGGCGACCCGGTAGCCGTGCTCGACGAGCGCCTTCACGTAGGGCGTCAGCTCCGAGAGCGGGACGCCCGCCATCGGGTACGACGAGCCGTGCGATGACTTCTGTGACACCGTCAGGTCGAGCTCGTCGGCGACCAGCTCCGCGTCGTCCGCGAAGAACTCGTAGAAGTCGCCGCACTGCATCGCGAGGACGTCCGCGTCCGTCTCCGCCTTGAGATCGAGGAACTCCCCGACGATCCCCGTTGCCATATACCCGTACTCCCGCCGTGGGCGGCTAAAACCCTACGGGTGTCGCGCCGAGCGGCGACGCTACCCGACCCGGTTGCGACGCGTCACCGTCCGGTGTATCAGGCCGGAGACGGCGAAGAGCACCGCGAAGAGGACCGCGTACGCGTACCCCGACACGTCGGCGAACGGGACGGTCCCGATCGCCGCGGCCCCGGCGAGCAGCCCGCAGGCGACGCCGAGGCCCACGTAGTACTCGCTCCACAGGATCTCGTTCTCGGAGACGACTTCGAGGTACACCTCCAACTGTCGACTCTGCTCGGTGAGGGAGACGATCCCCCTGTCCGGCTCGTACGCGATGAACCCGTTCTCGGCCAGCTTCGGGAGGTGCGACTGGTGGAGCGCGGTGTAGACGCGCTTCCGCTGTTTGTACGTGACCTCGTTGACCTCGAGTTCGTTCTCCCACGCCGCCAGCTGCTCGGCGATGTCTCTCACGCGAGCGTCGTTCCCGTGCTCTCTCAGATAGGCGATCACGTTCCGCCGTCGGCGGTTGCTCAACGCCGTGAATATCTCGTCGCGCGACGGCCCGGTGCCCTCGCTCGGGGCCGCATCCTTCTGCTTGGTGAGTCGGGATGACATTAATCTCTCGAAGAGTATCTCTGACTGGTGACTGTCACCAACTAACATATCTCTTCCTGTTGGTAACTCGCCTCCGGTTCTGGTCTGGTTCGGTTCGTCCGCCCTTTCGCGACGGGCGGTATGGCGTCCATACATACGACCGATCGGCGCCTCAGTCTAGACATGACGCCCGCTCACGACACCCGTCTCGGTCGCCTCGCCCGGCTTCGCCGCCCGGAGTACACCGGCGAAAACCGCTGTCTCCCCTGTACCGCGGTCAACGTCGCCGTCGCGGTCGCGGTCGCCGCCGCGCTCGCGGTCGTCGGTCGCCCGGGGCTCGCCGCGCTCGCCCTAGCCGCCTCCCTCGCGGCGATCTGGCTCCGCGGCTACCTCGTCCCGGGGACGCCCGAACTCACCAAGCGGTACCTCCCCGAGCGCGTCCTGCGGCTCTTCGGGAAGGGGAGGGCGGCCGCCCCGCCGACCGACGTCGACGCGGAGTCGTACCTGCTGTCGACCGAGGTCCTCGTCGAGACGCCCGACGGGGCCGACCTCGCGTTCGCCCCGTGGTTCGCGTCCACGTGGCGCGCCGCCCTCGACGGGATGCACATCGACGCGAGTGCTGCCGCCGAGGCCGGTGCCGAGGGGGACGACGCTCGCAGCGACTCCGACGTCGACGCGGACCTGGCGGCGCTCGCGTCGCTCGCCGACGTCGACGACGACTCGCTCTCGCTCGACTGGCGCGGCGGGACCGCCTTCGCGTTCGTCGGCGACGAGCGCCTCGGTCACTGGGAGTCCAGCGCCGCGTTCCTCGCCGACGTCGCCGCCGACCGCGTGCTGACCGACCGGCTCGACGACTGGACGGCCCTCCCGCTCGCGACCCGGAGCGGCGTGCTCGGCGCGCTCCGACTGTTCGTCGAGGAGTGCCCCGCCTGCGAGGGCCACGTGGATCTCGAGGAGCGCGTCGTCCAGTCCTGCTGTACGAGCTACGACGTGATCGCCGGGCGCTGTGCCGCCTGCAACGCGCGGCTGTTCGAGCTGGACCTACCGCCGTCGCTCGCGACCGAATAAGACGTCGTGACCGGTCGCTTCGTGGTGAATTCTGCAGAAGCTCCAGCCGCTCGCTTATAAATGGTTGACGGCGGATCGGCGGTGAACACCTCCAAAGCCCCAGCCGTGAGGGGCACGCACGCTCGCTGCGCTCCTCAGTTAGTCGCTTCGCTCCCTCCTTGCGGTGCTTGGCTTCGCCTCCGCGCCCCTCACGGCTGCCCCTTTGAGCCCCACCCACACAGCACCGCACCTCTCACCTCCCCAGCCTCGTCGGTGGTCCGGAGCAACGCGGAGGACCACCGACTCCCTCGCGTGTGCGACTCGCGGCCACCGAGGGCGGCCGCTCGCCGGCGCGCGCCGACCGCGGCGTTCGTTTGTTTATAAATAGAATCGGTACGGTCGCAGAATTCGTCGTTCGTCTCAGCTCCGGCGCCGCGACAGCAGGCCGTTGCGTCCGATCCGGAACTGCCGGAGCACGGAGAAGCGGTTGACCCACAGCTGGTACGCGCCCGTGAGGGCGAACGCGCCGAGCGCGAGGCTCGTCCAGAGGACCGGGTCGACCGCGGAGACGAGCGGGACGCCGAGCAGCGCCGCGAGGACGACGGTCAGCGATGCGACGCCGAGCGCGCGGTACAGCTCCGACCACGTCACGCCGCCCTTCGCGACGATCTCGGTGTAGAGGGCGACGTCCCGCGCGTGCCGCGACAGCTCGATCGTCTGCGTCTCCCGGTCGTACTCGACCACACCCAGCTCCTCCAGCTTCGGCAGGTGCGTCTGGACGAGCGAGGTGTACACGCTCTCGCGGCACCGCTTCGGCGGCGGGCTCTCGCCCGTCTCGCGGCCCGCCACCAGCGTCGACAGCTCGTTGACCGTCACCACGCCGCCGACGCTCCCGAGCTGCTCGAGGGCGCGCCGACGGCGCTCGTTCGCGAGGATGGCGTACACCTGTTCTGCCGGAAGGACGTCGGTTCTGAGTTTCATGAGTGAGGGTCCGACGCTCCGCGCGGCACGGAGATCGGTCGTTGACGTTACATCTTCCTTCGAGGGGATATGTATGGGCCAGCTACCGCCGACTCCCGGTTGCCGACGGGACGAACCGTCTCGGCGAAACCGATAGCCCCTCGCCCGGTACGGCGTCCTTGCGACCGCGGTTCGGGCCTCGCGTCGCCGCCGTGACGGCACGCTGTTCGTACCGTCGTTTCGCCCGAAGTAGGGTGTTCGTGCCGCCGTTTTTGCCCCGAGTAGGACTTCCGGACCGCCGGTTACACGGCCCGTTCCACCGAATCGCATCTCGCATTCCACAGTGACGTGGCTGCTCGTAACTAGGTCGATAGCTCGCTGATAGAGGAGTAACCGATCCGCTCCCGAGTGGGGGTGCGTCGGACACCAACCAATCATGAAACCCGAAACCAACGACATCGGACTCTCGCGGCGTAAGATGCTTCTCGGCCTCGGCGCGGTCGGCGTCGCCTCCGCGGGTGCGGGACTCGGCACCACGGCGTACTTCAGCGACACTGAAACCTTCGAGAACAACAGTCTCACGGCCGGGACGCTCGACATGAGCGTTACCGCGGAGATCGTCACGGCGGACGAGTACTGGAGCAGCGCAGGCGTGGTCGGCATGACCGAGACGGCCGACGGCGAGGGCGTCACCGCGGGCCTCGTCGTCGACGACGTGAAGCCCGGCGACTGGGCGATCGTCTGCTTCGACATCGAAGTCGGCGACAACCCCGGCTACGTGCAGGTGCGCACGGAGAACTTCACCGAGACGGGCGGCGCGAACCCCGAGCCCGAGCAGGCCGTCGAGGGCGACACGGACAACGATGCCGACCTCGGCGAGTTCCTCCTCACGACTGTGTGGCAGAGCTACGACGACACCAGCGGCGACAAGACCGGGCTGTCGACGCTCGACCCCGTATTCAACAACGCCTCGAACTCTCTCGGTATCAACTACGCCCCCTCTGATGTCGGTGGCGTCGTCGACGCCGACGCTCACTACACGAACGCGCGCGAGGCGGACGCCCAGCTCAACGCGGGCTACCTCATCAAGGACGACAACGGGGATCTCCTGCCGATCAACGACGAGGCGAACGAGGGCGTCTACTCGTTCTGCCTCCTGCTCGAAGTTCCGTTCGAAGTGGGCAACGTCATCCAGGGCGACAGCCTGTCGTTCGATCTCGTCTTCGAGACCGAACAGGTCCGCCACAACGAGGACCCCTTCAACAACTCGGCGCCGGTCAACTCCACCAACACCACCGCGAACTGATCTCGGTGAGATCGGCGTGAAAAGCTCGAACCGCCCCACGGCGACGCGGTAGTCGCCGCGGGAGGTCGTGACTACCCATACGGCAGACAACAGACACAATGACAAACGATTCAACCAATTTCGACCTCTCGCGGCGCAAGCTGCTGGCCGGCCTCGGTGCGGTCGGCGTGGCCTCTGCGGGTGCGGGGCTCGGAACCACGGCGTACTTCAACGACACGGAGACCTTCGAGGGGAACTCCCTCACGGCCGGCGAGCTCGACCTGCTCGTCGACTGGCAGCAGACGTACGACTACGGCGAGGGCCACACCTTCGTCAACGCGCACCCCGACCACGACGAAGACGGGGAGCAGTCGATCCCGGACGGCGAAGGCGGACAGATCAAGTACAGCGACTTCCTCGACCCCGACGACGAGGACAGCACCGGTGAGAACCTCCCGACCCTGGACTGCGAGAACATCCCGCCGATCAGCGAGGCCACCTTCGGCACTGACCCCGTGACGGGTGACGAGATGAACACGCTGGTCCAGCTGTCCGACGTGAAACCCGGCGACGAAGGTGAGATCACCTTCTCGCTGCACCTCTGTGACAACCCCGGATACGTCTGGATGCAGGCGGACAACGTCTCCGAGAGCGAGGGAGTCAACACGGACGCGGAACTGGCGGTCGACACCCCTGACGGCGGCGACCTCGCACAGTTCATCAACGCGACGCTCTGGTACGACGCGGACTGCGACAACGTCCGCGACGAGGCGGAGCCCGCCGACATCATGCTGACGCTCGACTTCTCGGGCTCGATGCTGTACCGCGAGTACGGCGGCGTCATCAGCGATGACCCGATCCAAGTCAACGGCGATAATTTCCCTGAGACGACGAAGATCGACCTCGTCGAACTCGCGGCCAAGGAGTTCGTCCAGTACCTCGACGCACAGAACGCGGACGTGCAGGTCGGGATCGCCTACTTCGACGGCGAGAAGACCGACGATGCCGAGCCGCGTACGGGCATCCTCCAAGACATGACCAGCGACCTGTCGGCTGTCGACGCCTCGCTAAGCGACCTGCGACAGAAGCTGGCTAACGTCGTCACGAGCGTTAATGACGCTGCAGGAGACGACCCCCTGATCAGCGACCCGTTCGACGGCGACGGTGACCCCGACCCCAACAGCAACGCGGGCGCTATCGCAACTGGCACCTACATCGGCGAAGGTGTCGACGACGCACAGGACGAGCTTGCCTCTGCCGGCCGGCCGGGGACCAAAGCGGTGAACATCGTGCTCTCGGACGGCGAGTCGTTCAACGGCACCGGATCCACGCAGTTCAGCTCGCCGCAGGACGCGGCGACGGACGCCCGTAGCCCCTCGCCCGGCCCGGAGACGGACCTGTACACCGTCTCGGTGGGCAGTGCCAACGACAGCGTCCTTCAGGACATGGCCGGTGCAGCGACATCACCGGGGAACGATCCCCAGTTCTTCTACGATGTCGACGACCCGGTGGCGATCCCGACGGTGTTCGGTGTCCTCGCCAGTCAGTTCGTCGCCGAGAAGATCATCATGGAAGACAGCCTCGACAACGTGCTCGCGGCGCTGTCTTCTGGGAACGGCATCCCGCTCGACGGCAACATCCTCACGATGTACAACGAGCTGACCGAGCCCGCGACCGACGCGGACCGCGACGCGTTCGAAGGCAACGGCCTGATGTACTGTATCGGACTGGATTGGGTGCTGCCCTTCGAAGTTGGCAACGTGATTCAGGGCGACACGCTCGCCTTTGACCTCGGCTTCTACACCGAGCAGGAGCGCCACAACGACGGCGCGGGGGTCTCGGCCTGACCCCGAACCGAAGCTGAGACACAGACTCCAAGCGGGCCATCTGCTCGCCACTGAGGCGACACGCCTGCTTCCCGACTCGGCGCTTCCGGCGGCCGACGCGACGGTTCACGACCGCGGTCGGGATTCCCTTCGGGGATGATACAGGATGAATGACGACACAACCGGGCTCTCGCGGCGCAAGCTCTTGGCCGGCCTCGGTGCGGTCGGCGTGGCCTCTGCGGGTGCGGGACTGGGTACGACCGCGTACTTCAACGACACCGAATCGTTCAACAACAACACGCTCACCGCGGGCGCTCTCGACCTCAAAGTCGACTGGGAGGAACACTACTCCTTCCCGCAGTATTACGGTTTCGCGGACCCGACAAACGGGTTGAACGTGAGGTGGTCGATGCCAGCAGAAGACGATACGACATCGTACACACCACTTCCGGACCCGGCAAATCCGCTCATCTGGGTCGCGACGGCGGACCTCGACGCGTACATGGACAACACCGCGATCGAGTCGTACCCTGACACGGATGGCGACGGGAGCCAGGACCCGTTCGACGCTACCACGAACGACGTCGCGGTCGGCGATGTCTGTACCGATGGGGCGGACCTCTCGGCGGACCTCGACCCGACGGCGGCCGGTGCGCTGCGGACGGACAACGCGGACACGTACAGTGACGGGTCCGCGCTCCCACTCGTCAATCTTCAGGACGTCAAACCGGGAGACTTCGGTGAGCTCACGCTGAGCTTCCACCTCTGTGACAATCCCGGCTACGTGTGGTTCCAAGGCCAGCCAACCACCGCTGCGGAAGGTGGACACACGGAGCCCGAAGCGAGCGACGCTGACGAGTCCGGGGCAGCGGACGAGTCGTACGATGTCGCTGCCGGCGACACGGTTTCGGACATCCTCGGCTCTGACGTGGAGCTGCTGAGCGAGATTCAGACCGTCCTGTGGTATGACGACGGCGACAACGTCCTCGGCAGCGGCGGGGAGACCAGTTCCGGAAAAGTCGACATCGCGTTCCTACACGACCGGTCTGGGAGCATGGGAAACGAGGCGACATTCCTCGAGAACAACATCGGGAACGTCGCAACCCAACTCGACAACTCGAACCTCGATACGGCGTTTGGACTGATTGCGTATGAGGACAACGATGACGGAGATTCGACCCCGACCATCGTAACGACAGACATCACGACGGATTCCAGTCAGCTGGATTTCAACTTCAGTATCGAGGGCGGGACGGAGAACGCTTCGGAAGCAATCGAGTTCGCGCTGGACAACTTGACGTGGCGACAGGGTACGAAGAAGATTCTCGTCGTCATCACTGATGAGGACGACGACGGGTCAGCCGCAGAACGCACCAGCGCACTCAACCGTATCGACAACGAGAACGCTTGCTTGCTCGCGGTTTCGCCAAATACCACGGGAGCGGACGAACTCAAGACGATATCGGAGCAAGTCCAGTGCGGTGACTGGATCAATATCACCGACGGGCTCTCTACCCAGATCCTCAATGACCTCGTGGGCTTCATCACCACGGTCGGCGGCGAGGAAGTCATCTTCCGTGGCTCGTTGCTGGACACGCTGACGAATCTTAGCTCGGGCAACGGGATTCCGCTCGACGGTGACGAATCGACTCCCTTCGACGAGATCAACGATCCGGAGGCCAGCAGTGCCCGGGAGTGCTACCAGCCGCTCACGACGAACTACATCGGGTTCGCGTGGTGGCTTCCGCCGTCGGTTGACAACGAGGTCCAATCCGATTCCATCGGCTTCGACCTCGGATTCTACACCGAGCAGTGCCGGCACAACGACGGCGCTGGTCCCGAGCAGACGGCCTGATCGTCCGGGTCGCCCGATCAGCCGAGCAGACGGGGCGAGTCGGTGGGGCTGTCAAACCGGACGACTGGGGCCGGGTACGGCGTCCGTACCGTCGGGTACGGTCACCGGACCGGACTGGGTAGGTCGCGCATACATACGAGCGCGGTGGTGGTAGAGAGCGGTGAGACGAGAGGCTATCGACGACACGGCCGTTCGAAGCCGCAACGACACACAATGACAACGAAAGACACACAACTGACGCGGCGACGGACGCTCCTGGGTATCGGAGCCGTCGGCTTCGCGACCACCGGACTGGCCCGTGGCCGGTCGACGGGGAGCTGGAGCGACTACGCGGACTACACGTACGCCCAGACGGACGGCCGCCGCCTGCTCGTCGGCTGGCAGGCGACGTACAACGGCTCCGGGGCGGAGACGGTGGTCGTCGACGGGCCGACGGACGCGACCGACTTCGTCGACGGCGTCACCGGCGTCCGCCTCGTCGACCTCGACGACGTGCTCCCCAGAGACGAAGGCACCGTGAGCGTCGGGCTACGAGTCGAAGACGACGTCGAGGAGGGGCTCCGCGCGTGGATGCGCTTGGCTCCCAATATCGGGAGCGACCCGGCGAGTCAGGCGCTCGCCGACCGGCTCCGCGTAACCGTTCGGTACGACGACGGGCTGCTCGGAGTCGGCGGCTGCGAAGGCGCGGACGGTCCCTTCGCGGAGTTCGGCACGCTGATCTTCTCGGGGAGTTTCGCCGACCTGACTGACGCCGACCTCGCCGACGGGGTCCTAATCGATCCCGGACTCTTCGACGGTGACTGCCTCACGCCGAGCGATCGGCGCTGCTTGGTGATCGACTGGGCGTTCCCGGTCGGCGACGGCAACGCCGGTAAGGGCGGCAGCGTCGACTTCGACGTCACGTTCGGTGTCGACCCGTGCGGTGCGGACGCCGCGAACCCGTTTGACGAGGAGGAGTCGACATGACCGCCGACCGACGTGACGACTCCGACGGCCGCGTCGCTGCCGATTCGCGCGGCCCGACGGTCGGACTGAGCCGGCGCCGGCTCCTCGCGAGCATCGGCGGCGTCGGCGCCGTCGGGATGGCGAGCGGCCTCGGGACCGGCGCGTACCTCTCGGACCGCGAGACGTTCCCGGACAACGTCTTCGGCGCCGGCTCCGTCAAGCTGGTCGTGAACAACGCGGTCTCCGACGGGACCTTCGCGGTCGACGTGTCGGGGATACGACGGGGGAATCCCGGGCGCGAGACGTTCGACATCGACGTGCGAACGAACCCCGTCCGGGTCTGGATCGCGACCGACTGTCCGGACGACAGCGCGCTCGCGCGCGCCCTCGAAGTCGAGATTTCTGTCGTCGACGGACCGTCGCTGACCGGCGGCTACCGCGCCCTCGCCGACGTCGAGCGCGACCTCGTCGCGGGCGAGCGGATCGATGCGGACTGTCTCGTCCCCGAGGACCCCGTTACCGTCGAGGTGGCCTGGCGGATGCCTGGCGACGCGCCCGAGGAGGCGGCGAACGACGCGACCGACCTTCGGTTCCGGCTGTACGCCGAGCAGTGTCGCCACGTCTCCGAGGCGGACGCGGCGGGGTCGAACCCCTTCGCCGACCGGGTCTGTGAGGAGCCGGGTGACGACTGCCCCGAGTGCGTCGAGTTCGGGAAGGCGGAATCCGGCGACTCGCCGGTCGCGGTCGGGGACACGCTCTCGCTGATCGAACTCCCCGCGGGCGCGGACGGTCACGAGATCGCTATCACCGCGGTCGAGACGAAAGACGAGGGGGGCAACGCCGAGACGGTCGGCGTCGAGTTCACCCTCCAAGACGCCGACGGGAACCCCGGACCGGACATGTGTAAGGTCGAGATCAAGGGCGGGCAAGAGACCGAGTCCTACGAGATCGATCCGGCCTCTTCGGAGACGGACGAGATCTTGTTCGCGCCCCTGAAACCCGACAAGGACAAGCGACACGGGATCAGCAACATCGTCGTCTTCGTCTGTTCCGATTCGGGCGACGGCGACGACCCCGACGAGGACGAGACGGTCGACTGCGTCGTCTGCGACGACGAGAACGCCTCGCTCGCGACGCTCGACGTCCGCTACCGCGGCGACGACGAGCCGTCGGTCACCGTCGTCTCGACGAAGGGGGGCACCGGCGGGACGCTCTTCGAGGGCACGGTCGCCAACGGAGACGTGTTCACCCTCGACGGGAGCGACGTGACTCGGAGCGGGAACAACGGCAACGGAAACGGCGGCGGCCAGACGGACAGACTCGGTCCGGAGGTCGAGATACGGGTCGAGGGCGGAGCGACGACCCCGATCCACGTGAGCTGCTCGGAGCTGCTCGCGGTCGGGATGCGGTTCGGACCCGACGACGAGTTCGAGATCGCGGGCGGAACGACCACTGACGAGAGACCGATATGCGGCACGGAGGCGAACTGATGACACAACTACTCACATCACCACGGACGAAACGCGCGGCGAACGTACTCGGGATCGTCCTGTTGCTAGCGCTCGTCGCGCCGTTCGCGGTGTACGCGGCCCCGGAGATCGTCGGCGCCGACGAGAGCTTCGTCGTGCTCACGGCGAGCATGACGCCCGCCATCGCACCGGGCGACGTGGTGATCGTCGCCGATCGCGACCCGACGACGGTCGTCGACGGCGACGTGATCACGTTCATGCGCGGCACGAGCGAGGTGCCGGTGACGCACCGCGTGATCGACGTCGTCGGCGAGGGCGGGACCCTCGCCTTCGAGACGATGGGCGACGCGAACGAGGGGCCGGACCCGGGGCTCGTCCCCGCCGGGAACCTCGTCGGCGTGGTCGCGCTGACGATCCCGTACATCGGGTACGTGATCCAGTTCGCGGGCACGCCGGCCGGGTTCGTCGCACTGGTGCTGCTCCCGTTCGGCCTGCTCGCGGTCACCGAGGTCTGGTCGATCGTTCGCGGCCGCGAGGAGGCGGACGGGGGGTCGGACGCGCCGAACTCACCTGACGCGCCGAACTCGCCTGACTCGACTGCCGACGGAGTCGTCGGCGCGGACGCGACCGCGGCGCCCGTCACCGCGGCGCCCGTCACCGCGGCGTCCGCCGGGACCGACGCAGCAGGCGTCGAAAACGCCGAAACCGACGTGACGCCAGCAGAGACCGCCGCGACCGGTTCCACGGGAGTCTCCGTCGACGCGGTCGGCGGGGCGGCGGCGGTGTTGCTGGTGTTCGCGCCGTACGCGGCCTACGTCGCGGTCCAGCTCCGCACCGCCGCGGCCATCGCGGTCGCGGTCGCGGCGGCGACGCTGCTGCTCGGCGCGCTCGCGACGTGGGTGCCGGCAAGCGGCGTCCTCGACCGGAACCGACCGAGCGCTGAGGCGGCGGACGACGACACGGCGATCGACCGCGCGGAGAGCGGCGATACCGCGGACGACGGGGCGGATGACGACTACGTGGCGAGCGCCGAGAGCGGAGCGGAGGGGGCCGAGCGCGGAGCGGAGGGGGCCGAGCGCGGAGCGGAGGGCGACGACGGAACGACTGACCCGGTCGATCCGTCGGGATCGGTGGCAGTGACGGACGGGTCCGGGGCGCGTCAGTCGCCGTCGACGACCCCACCGTCACAGCCGGACCGCGCCGGGGAGGTGGACTGATGGCCGTGAACCGCGGCCTCGTCGGCCTCGTCGCCGTCGCGGTGCTGGTGTGGGGAGTCGCCTTCGGCGGCGGCCTCACGCTCGCCGTGCTCACGTCGAACGCGACCGTGACGACGACGTTCGAAACGGTCGGGGAGTTCGCCCCGATCGAAGCGTCGCCGGACGGCGATCTCGGGACGTCGGCGCTCTCGGTGGAGAACGGGTCGACCACGACCGTGCCCGTGGACAACTCGACGGAGAACTCGGTGAACGCGAACGCGTCGGCTCACGAGACCGTCTCGGTGCCGCCGGGCAACGAGACCTCCTCGAACTCGGGGAACGTTTCGGATTCGGGCAACGAAACTGCGCTGCCCGAGACCGAATCGGTTCCGGATAACGAGACCGTGCCGTCCGAGACCGAATCGGGTCCGGACGATGAGCTCGCGCCGGACGACGAGCCGAAGACGGACGACGAGCTCGCGCCGGACGACGAGCCGAAGACGGACGATGAGCTCGCGCCGACGGGAGACGAACCGACGTTCAAGCGGAACGTTCCGGATCCTGCGGAGAAGGGGTCTGAAACGACCGGTTCTGACGCCGCAGCGTTCGCTCCGACCGGGGTGTGAGCGTGAGTTCGCTGATCGGGCTGCGGGGGTCCGAACCGAAACGCGGCGGTGGGGCGTGCGCTCGCCGGCCTCCGCCCGGGACGAAGCTCGGGGTGCTGCTGTTGTTCCTCGCGCTGTTCCTGATCCTGCTGCTCGCCGGTCTCGTTCGCGGTATCGGATGAACGCTCCCGGACTCCGGGTTTCGTCGGCGGGGTTATGTACCGGACTGACGAAGTTCTCCGCAAACGCATGGTCGCGCTCGACGCGTTCGCGTTCGTCTTCGTCGCCGGGCTGATCACGGCCCTCGCGACCGGGATCGGCGCGCTGCCGTTCTTCTTTTTCGACTCGATCAGCGACCGAGGGAACGTGGCGCTGTGGGGGTTCTCCTCGGGGATCATGCTCTCCGCGTCGCTGTTCGGGCTCGTCCGGGAGGGGCTCGCCGAGGGGACGCCGGTCGAGATCGGGATCGGCCTGGCCGCGGGCGTCGTCCTGGTCGTCGTCGCGCACGACGTGCTGTTGGACGCCGACATCGACCCGCGAGAGTACGAGGAGGCGGACTTCAAGAAGCTCGTGTTGATCCTCGGCGTGCTGACCGTCCACAGCTTCCCCGAGGGGGTCGCCGTCGGCGTCTCGTTCGCGGACCTCGGGCTGGCGGGCGGGGCCTCGCTGTTCGGCTTCGCCGTGCCGCTGCTCGCCGTGTTCATGACGGTCGCGATCTCGATCCACAACGTCCCCGAGGGGACCGCGATCTCGATCCCGCTGCGGGCGATGGGCGTCTCGAAGTGGAAGATGGTCTGGTGGTCGGTGTTCTCCAGCCTCCCGCAACCGATCGGCGCGGTCCTCGCCTTCGCGTTCGTCCGGTACGCCCGCGAGTTCCTCCCGTACGGCTTCGGCTTCGCCGCCGGCGCGATGATCTACCTCGTCGCCACCGAGTTCATCCCGGAGGCGCTCGAGACCGGCGCGGCGCTCCCCCGCGGCGGGAAGCCCGTGCTCGCGGGCGGGATCGCGCTCGGCGTCGTGCTGATGCTCCCGCTCAACTTCATCTGAGCGCCTCCGGTCGACCGTCGACGGCGCGTTCGACTCACCGACCGTCGTCGAACGCCGTCGGGTTCACCGCGCCCGGCCCGTCGCCCACGTCGTAGCCGCGGCGGATCGCCGTTCCCATCTCGTCGACCGCGTCCGCGACGGCCCCGCGCAGGGGTTCGCCGCGCGCCAGCCGGGCCGCGATCGCGCTCGACAGCGCGCAGCCGGAGCCGTGCGTCGCGTCGGTCGCCACGCGGGGGTTCTCGATGCGGACGACGGTCGGGTCGGTCCCCGCCTCGTCGTCGTCGCCCGCCTCGTCGCCGTCGCCCGCCTCGTCACCCTCCCCTCGGCCGCCGATCACGAGCGTGTCGACGACCCGATCGCCGTCACCGCTCAGGTGTCCGCCCTTCACGAGCGCGGCGCCGGCCCCGCGGGCGACGAGCTCCCGCCCGGCCGCCTCGGCGTCCGCCGGCGTCTCGACCGGCTCGTCGACGAGGACCGCCGCCTCGTCGGCGTTCGGGGTGACGAGCGTCGCGCGCTCGATAACCCCCTCGTAGGCCTCCTCGGCGGCCGGCGAGAGCAGCCGGTCGCCGGTCGCCGCGACCATCACCGGGTCGACGACGACCGGGGCCGAACAGCGGGCGAGCAGCCCGGCCGCGGTCTCGACGATCGGCGCCGTGGCCAGCATCCCCGTCTTCACCGCGCCGACGTCGAAGTCCTCGATCACGGCGTCGTACTGGCTCGCCACGTGGTCGGCCGGAACGACGTGGACGTCCTCGACGCCCCGGGTGTTCTGCGCCGTCGTGGCCGTCACGACCGCGGTCCCGAAGACGCCGTGGGCCGTCATCGCTTTCAGGTCCGCCTGGATCCCCGCCCCGCCGCCGGCGTCGCTGCCGGCGATCGTCAGCGCGACCGGCGGGGAGACGGGGTCGCGATCGCGTGCCATATACTGGTTGTACCACTTGGTAATATTAAGTCGTGGCGATCGCCGCCGCCGAACGCCCTTTGCCGTTCGCCGTCGAACCGGGGGTATGTCGAACGCTCACTCCGACGACGCGGCCGGCGGCGATCCGGCCGACGACCCGACCGAGTCGATCACCGTCTACTCCGACTACGTCTGCCCGTTCTGCTACCTCGGGCGGCGGTCGCTCGCCGAGTACCGGGAGACGCGCGAGGAGCCGCTCGCGGTCGACTGGCACCCGTTCGACCTCCGTGCCGGCAAGCGGAACCCCGACGGCACCGTCGACCACGAGGTCGACGACGGGAAGGGCGACGAGTACTACGCGCAGGCCCGCGAGAACGTCCGGCGGCTCCAGGAGCAGTACGGCGTCGACATGGCTCAGGAGATCGCGACCGACGTCGACTCGCTGCCCGCCCAGCTCGTCTCCGTGCACGTGAAAGAGACCGCCCCCGAGGCGTGGCCCGCCTTCGACGACGCGGTGTTCGCGGCGCTGTGGCGGGAGGGACGCGACATCGGCGACCGCGAGGTGCTCGTCGACATCGCGGAGGACGTCGAGGGGCTCGACGCCGACGCGGTCGACGTCGCGCTCGGCGACGACGACCTCCGCGAGCGCGTGACCGAGCTGTTCGACGCGGCGCGGCAGCGGGGGATCACCGGCGTGCCGACGTTCGCCTTCGACGGGCACGCGGCCCGCGGCGCGGTGCCGCCGGAACAGCTCGAACGGCTCGTCGAGGGCGCCTGAGCTACGCGTCGACGGCGGCGGTGTCGCCGCTGATCTCGCCGTCGGCCTCCTCCTCCTCGCCGACGATCCGGCACGAGAGGTAGACGGAGCCGAGCGCGAGCGCGATCCCGCCGATCACGTCGGTGAGCCAGTGTATCCCGAGGTACATCGTCGCGATCACCACCGACGTCGAGATCCACACGGCGACCGGCGTCCACAGCGGGTACTCATCGCGCGTCATGACGGCGAACGCCGCGACGGTCACCGACAGCGACGTGTGAAGCGAGGGAAAGACGTTCGCGGCCTCGTTCACCTCGCTCGTCAGCGCCGTGAACTCGGGGTTGTACGTGAAAAGCAGCGACGTCCCGACGTCCAGATTCCGCGGGCCGTGCGCGAACACGACCGTGTAGAGCGCGAGCCCGATCGCGTAGTTGAGGGCGTACGCGACGAGCAGCCGCCGCAGCGTCTTCGTCCGCGGAAGCGCGATGTACGCGAGGAAGGGGAACGAGAGCAGGAACGCGTATCCGTACACGTACACCGACGAGAAGTACATCGTCAGCTCGGGCGTGGCGTACGTCTGCTGTATCCACTCGACGAAGTTCCCCTCGACCGCGTAGATCAGTCCCGTCAGTCGCAGCCCGAACAGCTCCGAGACCGTCTGGAGCGAGCTCCGGCCGACCGCGCTCGCGAGCAGCACCGCGCAGAGCGCGGCGAACTCCCGCCGCGCGTCCGACAGGCGCGACGCGACGTCGTCCCGAAGCCCACGGATTCGACTCGGCCCGATTATTACCGCCGCGGCGACGAGTATCCCGCCGCCCACCCACAGCGCGAGCGAGCCGAGGACCGACGCGAGCCAGGTCATTCCCCCCTGGACAGCAGGCGTCCTCCCTCGTCGAACCGGTACCCCGCGTCGCGGAACAGCTCCTTCGCCTCGTCGGTGTCGATAGACCCCGACTCCCCGACGAACGGGTACACGGGATCCGTCTCCCTGTCGTCCCACGAGAGATCGGTCGGCACCCACTCGGAGGAGGCCGCGAGCGGCGACGCCGCCGGTCGGGCGTACCCGTCGAACGCCTCGTCGATCAGCGTCTCCTTGTCGATCAGCGACGCGATCACGGCCCGGAAGCGCGGGTTCGACAGGGGTGCCCGCCGCGCGTTGTATCCCACGTGGTAGAACCCGCCGGAGCGCCCGGTCACGAGCCGCGTGTCGGCGTCCCGCCCGATCCGAGGCACCGCGTCCGGGCCGAGGTTCGAAACGGTCGCGTCCGCGAGCCCGTCGCCGACCGCCGCCACCGCGGCGATGTCCGACGGCGACACCTCGATCCGCAGGCGCTCGAACGCCGGCTTCCCGCGGAACCGCTCCGGGACTCCCGCCGCGGGATCGGCCTCGTCCCGCGTCGAGTCCGCGCGGGCGAGGAAGTGGTCCGGGTTCCGATCGAAGACGACCGATTCCTCCGCCGTCGCCTCGGCGAACCGTATCGGCCCGCTCCCGACCGGGTCCCCGTTGTTCGACACCACCGCCTCGGTCGTCTCCACGTCGAACTCGAAGCCGGCGATCGTCGCGACGTCGGTCCGCTCCGACCAGACGTGTTCCGGCAGGATCGGGACCTGGAGCGCCCGGACCGCGACCGCGTCGTTCACGTCGTCGATCGCGAGCTCGACCCGCCCGTCGCCGACGACCGTCGCCGACCGGACGACCGAGCTCCGGCCGCGGAACCGCGGCGTCGGAACCTCCGTATCGAGGGACCCCATCGAGGTGTCGCGGAGGAACTCGTAGGTGAACGCCACGTCGCCCGCGGTCACCGGCTCGCCGTCGTGCCACCGGGCGTCTCGGAGGTCGACGACGACCGTCTCCTCGTCGACCCGTTCCCAGCCCGACGCGAGCCAGGGGATGACCTCCCCGCGGTCGACGAGCGCGAGTTGGTCGTACAGCAGCGACGTGAAGGTCCCGTCGCGTCGGTACTCGGCCGCGATCGGGTTCCAGTTCTCCGTGATCTGATCGTCGGTCGTGACGAGCCGAAGGACGGCGTCGCCGTCGGCGGTTTCCTCGTCCGCGGTCTCCTCCTCCGCGGTGGCGTTCTCGGCGGTCCCGGCGTCGCCGTCGTCAGCCGTTCCGTCCGTCGTCTCCGCGCGGTCCAGTCGCAGGAGCGCGCCGGGCGACAGCGGCTGTCGGTTCGTCCACCCCTCGAACCGATCCTCGCGGACCGCGCTGAGCGGGTCCGGAAACGCGACGACGGTGAACGGCTGCAGCTCGCAGAGCGAGCGCTGGAGCTCGGCCACCGCGTCGCGTCGCTCTCGCCCTTCGACCCGTCGCTGGCGTTCGAGCTGGTCGTCGACGCCGTTGATGTCGGTAAATCCGAACGGGTTCTGGCGGCCGGCCTCGGCGACGAACCGCGAATGGGTGAACGCGTACATCGCGTCCGGGTCGAACGGCTCCGACTCCAGGAACTGCCCGACGTAGATGTCGAAGCCCTGGTTGATGAGTACCTTCCGCCAGAGGTCGGTCCGGCTCAGGGTGTTGATCCGGGCGTCGACCCCCACGGCGTTCAGGTTCTCGGCGAGGTGCCTGGCGATCCGGATCGCGTTCGGGTCCCTGTCGGCCGGCGCCGTGTCGATCTGCAGCGTGAGCTGGGAGGGCCTGTTGCGCCCCGCGATGTTGCGGGTTCGACCGAGACAGCCGGCGCTCAGAGCCCCCAGACCGATCCCCGCGAGCGCCTCCCGCCGGCTGACGTGGCGGTTCATTCGTCCCTCACTCTTTCGTCGCCCGCCTATATCTCTTCTGTGGTGGCCTCGTACCGCACCGACCGGCCGATTCGGGGAGTCAGCCCCGATTTCGGCCTCGATCGCTTCAGACCTCGATCGCTTCAGACCTCGATCGCTTCAGATCACGTCCGCGAGCGGGAGCGCCAGTCCGACCGCCCACGCGAGGAGGCCCGCGACGAGGACGGGTCGATCGTCCGCCGCGCGCCCGACGGCGACCACCCCGACCGCCGCAAGCAGCGCGATCCGGTGGACGACGAGGGCGGGCGGCACCGCGACGCCGAGCGCGGCGAAGTCGAGCACGAACCCGGTCCCGAGCCCGGCGGCGACGGCGAGCGCGACCGCCGCCGGGTCGCACTCGCGCGACCGCGCGACTACGAGCGCCGGCACCCCGCCCGCGAGGACGAGGTACAGCGGGCCGGCGATCGCCTTCGGGGGAACGCTCGGATACGCGAGTTCCAGCCCGACGCCGGCGGCCCGCACGCCGACGACGACGGCGCCGAGAGCGGCCCCGAGCACCGCGGCGTCGGCGTGTTTCGTCGCCTCCCGTCGGGCCCGCCGCGCGAGGTCGACGGCCGCCGCCCGGGTCCGGCGCCCGAGCAGTGCGCCCGCGACGGTCACGAGTGACGCCAGCTCGATCACCGACAGCCAGCCGTCGCTCCACCCGCCCTCGATCCCGCGGTGCTCCCGGCGCACCTCGGCGTCGACCCGCCCGTGGATGAACTCGTCTTCCAGCCGGACCGCCGGGTCGTCGATCCCGGGGACCGTGTGGCGGAGCCGGAACCAGTCGTAGTACTCCTCGTGGGCCTGTATCGCGGTGTACTCACCGTCCGGGGACTCGTACGCCCGAACGTGGTCGCGAACGCCGAGGTACGCCCCGTCGTGGAGCTCGAACGTCTCCGTCAGCCAGACCCCGCCGGCGGGTCCCTCGACGTAGCCGTACCGCGTCGAGCTGCGGGCGTCGGCCCAGTCGCGCTCGACGAACGCCCGCACCCGCTCGGCGTCGGCGGTCGTCTCCGACTCGATCCCCTCGGTCTCCTCCCAGTCGGCCTCGGTTCCCCCCTCGATCGCCGCGCGCGTCGTCTCCGCGTCGGCGTGCACCACGACGTTGATCGCGAGCGTCCGCCCCTCGACCGACGCGCTCCGGCTCGTGTACGGCCACAGCCGGTAGTCGCCGTCGACCGCGATGAGCGACTCCTCCGGGACCGTCGCCGACGGTTCCCCCGCGGGCGGTCCGGCGAAGGCGCCGGAGAGCGCCAACCCGACCGCGACGACGACGAGGAGTCCGACGACCACCGTCGCTCGCTTCATGGCCGCTTCGAGGGTGTCCGCATAAAAACGCCTTCGGGTGGGGGCCGGCGCGGTTCGCCCTCCCTCGCACCGGCCGCGACCGGCCTCACCAGGTCTCGACGAAGCCGTCGCGCACGTCCTCCGCGCAGCCCTCGCAGTCGGGGTGGCCCGCGTCGAAACACGAGGGGCGCCCCTCGGCGTCGACGGCGACCGCCCGCCGCTCGGCGTGCCGCCGACAGACGATCCGCGCCCGTCCGTCCTCGTCGGTCGGGAGGTCGTACCGCTCCGCCCCCGCGGTGTCGTCGTCGGGGTCGTCCTTTCCCTCGGTGTACGCCCGCCGCGCCTCCTCGAACTGCTTGCCCGCCTTGCGGAGCTGCTGGCGGATGACGCGTTCGAGTCGGTCGTCCATAGGGACCGTACCGGCGCGTCGGATATAGGTCCGTTGGCGAATGCGAGGTTGATCGGTCCGCGGGCGGCGGACCCGTCGTGAGGGGTTCGTAAATCGTCGCCGTCGCGGTGGACTCCTTAGAAGTCCCAGTCTCCCGCTTATAAATAATCGACTGTAGATCTAGAGCGAACACGTCCGAAGCCCCAGCCGTGAGGTGCACGCACGCTCGCTGCGCTCCTCGTCACTCGCTCCGCTCGTTCCTGCGGTGCTTGCGTCGTCATCAGAACGCTCCGCGTTCTGATTGGCTCACGAGAGCGGAGCTCTCGTGAACGCCTCCGTGCACCTCACGGCTGCCCCTTTGAGTCCCGCCCCGCACCGCAACCGCACCGCAGCCTCGCGCCTCCCCAGCCTCGTCAGTCGCCGTCGCTTCGCTCCGGCGACTGACTCCCTCGCGCTCGGTTCGCGCCCTCACGGGCGCTCACCGGCGCGCCACCGCCATCGTTTATTTTCATTCGACCCTGATACGTGCGGACGCTTCACGCGGTATCGTTCCACTTGAAACGAAGCCCGCGCGTGGCGTACGGGCGTCTGACGCGGCCGGCCGTCGAAACCGCGAAACCGCCGGAAGCGGCCCGTCAGCGCGTCGGAGACGACCACTTTCACCGTGGTTGCGGGATTTTTAATACCGTGAGGAACCAATCGCCGTACGCCTCCCATTGAAACAAGACCGGAGGCGGAGACACCCCATGAGCGAACTGCGACAGGAAGCGGAAGCGATAGCGGAACAGTTCTCGGACCACTTAGACGTGGACGCCGACGAGGTCGAGGAGCGGCTGGAGAACCTCGTCAACGAGTACCGCGTCCCCCTCGACGAGGCGCGCCGGAGCGTCACCAACAGCTACCTCGAAGACGCCGGGATGGAGCGCGGCGAGCTCGGCCGCGGCGGCAGCGAGTCCGTCTTGGTCGACGAGATCGACGAGGACGAGCAGTGGGTCGACCTGCGCGTGACGCTCGTCGACCTCTGGGAGCCCCGCAGCGACTCGATCTCGCAGGTCGGGCTCCTCGGCGACGAGTCGGGCACGATCAAGTTCGTCGCCTTCGAGACCTCCGACCTGCCCGAGCTGACGGAGGGGCAGGCGTACGAGCTCTCGAACGTCGTCACCGACGAGTACGAGGGCAGCTACTCGGTGAAGCTCAACCGGACGACTCAAATTACCGAGATCGACGAGGAGATCGAGGTCGGCGACAACGCCGACACCGTCGAGGGCGCCTTGGTCGACATCCAGTCCGGCTCCGGGCTGATCAAGCGCTGTCCCGAGGACGACTGCACGCGCGTCCTCCAGAACGGCCGGTGCTCCGAGCACGGCCAGGTCGAGGGCGAGTTCGACCTCCGGATCAAGGGCGTCCTCGACGACGGCGAGACCGTCACCGAGGTCATCTTCGACCGCGAGGCCACCGAGAAGCTCACCGGCATGGGACTCGAGGAGGCCAAGGACATGGCGATGGACGCGCTCGACACGACTGTCGTCGCCGAGGAGATGGCCGACGACGTGCTCGGACGGTACTACCGCGTCACCGGCCCCACCTTCGGCCGGTACGTCCTGGTCGACGAGATGGAGGACCCCGGTGCCGTGGACGTCGAGAGCGCGCTGATCGAAGCGAGGTCGATCTAACATGAGTCAATCCGCACCCACCCGAGAGGTCGCCCGGCGCGTGTTCGCGAGCGAGTTCAACGACGCCGGCTACACGTTCACCGAGTCCGACGACGAGCGCGCCCCCGTCTACGCGCTCCTCCCGACGGGCGAGTCCTCGAACCGCGTGTTCTTCGTCGGCACCCTCACCGAGAAGGAGGACGTCGGCGAGGACAGCGAGTACTGGCGCGGCCGCATCGTCGATCCGACGGGCACGTTCTTCGTGTACGCCGGCCAGTACCAGCCCGAGGCCGCCTCCAAGCTCCGCGACCTGGAGCCGCCCGCCTACGTCGCAGTCGTGGGGAAACCCCGGACGTACGAGACCGACGACGGCACCGTCCGGGTCTCCGTCCGCCCCGAGTCGATCACCGAGGTCGACGCCGCCACCCGCGACCGCTGGGTCGCCGAGACGGCCACGCGGACGATCGAGCGCGTCGCCGCGTTCGACGACGACGGGAACGAGTACGCGCGGATGGCCCGCGAGGAGTACGACCTCGACCCCCAGACGTACAAGGCCGCCGCGCTGTCGGCGCTGGAGGACCTCGACGAGGGCGACGAACTCGCCGGCGACGCCGCGGACGAGGACCGCGCCGACGGCGACACCGCCGGCGACGCGACGGATCCGGCCGGAACGCCGGAGCCCTGACCGGCGGCGGCCGACCGCCCAGACGGACCGATCGGGCGCTTTAGGTCCGTAACGCCCGCTATTTCCCCTTTTTGTGGCACCGTCTGACAAACGCTTAAGTAGATAGCGCGACCACCGTTCCGGCAATGGGCAACAAGAACAAGACGATCTCGTTCCGCGTCAACGAGGACGCGTTCGAGGCGCTCCGAGACATCGCCGAGGAGCGGGACATCTCGCTGTCGGCGGTGTTCCGGGATTACGTGGACACGCTCGTTGCCCACGACGGACAGGTCCGCGCCGTCCCGGAGGCGGAGCTCAAGAGCGCGGGCGAGCCCGGCGAGTCGTTCCCCCCGCGCGTCGAGGTCCCGAAGAGCTTCATCCGCGAGCACGAGCGGCTGGAGCTGGAGGCCGACCACCTCCGCGAACAGCTGGACGAGTACAAGCGGTACGTCAATCACCTCCGCGAGCGGCTCGACGACGACGGGGAGGACGTGATCCACCTAGAGGACCTCGACGGTGAGCGCGACGACCGCGGCGAGCGCGACGAACCCTCCTTCCGGCTCGGGTGATCTGCCGCCCCGACGGCCGCCGGTTCCGCTCCGATCGATCCCGCCGAGCCGCGGCGTCGCCTCCGGCCGCCGTCTTCGCCCCGACCGATCCCGCCGAGCCGCGGCGTCGATCTCTCGGAAAACCTTCCCGTTTGTCCGTTACTGTTCGTGGAAACCGCCGAGTCGACGAAAATATTGCCGGCCCTGACGAGATTTGTTCAAAAACGTCCGGTTCTCTGGGAATCTGATGGACAGTTTCTCAGCGCGCCCACCGATTTCTGATTATAATAAACTATGTACGAAAACGATATTACCCGGGCGGCGAACCGTTCTGACATGAACAGGTGGGTTCCACGGTGAGCGTATTCGACAGGGCGTACGACGACCCGGTCCGCGTGATCGACGAGGACGGCGAGGTCGTCGGCGACGTCCCCGATCTCGACGACGGGGAACTCGTCGAGATGTACCGGCACATGCGGCTCGCGCGTCACTTCGACGGCCGGGCGGTGAGCCTCCAGCGACAGGGGCGGATGGGGACGTACCCGCCGCTGTCGGGACAAGAGGGGGCTCAGATCGGTTCCGCGACGGCGCTCGCCGAAGACGACTGGATCGTTCCCTCGTACCGCGAGCACGGCGCGGCCCTGGTCCACGGGCTCCCGCTGAAACAGACCCTCCTCTACTGGATGGGCCACGAGTCCGGCAACAAGGCGCCGGCGGACGTCAACGTCTTCCCGGTCGCCGTCCCCATCGCGTCGCAGGTGCCCCACGCCACGGGCGCGGCGTGGGCCGCGAAGCTCCGCGGGAGCGACGAGGCCTTCCTCTGTTACTTCGGCGACGGCGCGACCAGCGAGGGCGACTTCCACGAGGGCGTCAACTTCGCCGGCGTGTTCGACACGCCGACCGTCTTCTTCTGTAACAACAACCAGTGGGCGATCTCCGTGCCCCGCGAGCGGCAGACCCGGAGCGCGACGCTGGCGCAGAAGGCGGAGGCGTACGGGATCGACGGCGTGCAGGTCGACGGGATGGACCCGCTGGCGGTGTACGGCGTCACGACGGCCGCACTGGAGAAGGCGCGCGACCCGGAGACGGACCGGCCGCGCCCGACGCTGATCGAGGCGGTGCAGTACCGGTTCGGCGCGCACACGACCGCCGACGACCCCACCGTCTACCGCGACGACGACGAGGTCGAGCGCTGGAAGGCGAAGGACCCGATCCCGCGGCTGGAGGCGTACCTCCGCTCGGAGGGGATCCTCGACGACGAGCGGGTCGCGGAGATCGAGGCCGCGATCGAGGAGCGCGTCGCCGACGCGATCGACGCGGCGGAGGCGGCCGCGCGGCCGGACCCGAGCGAGCTGTTCGAGCACGCGTACGCGGAGCTCCCGCCCGAGCTGGAGCGGCAGTACGAGGAGTTCGCGGCGTTGCGGGAGACGCGCGGCGACGAAGCGTTCCTGGAGGAGTAAATGAGCGACACACAGAACCTCACCGTCGTACAGGCGGTACGTGACGGGTTGTACAGCGAGATGCGCGAGGACGACGACGTCCTCGTGCTCGGGCAGGACGTCGGGAAGAACGGCGGCGTCTTCCGGGCGACCGAGGGCCTCTACGACGAGTTCGGCGGCGACCGCGTCGTCGACACCCCGCTGGCGGAGTCGGGTATCGTCGGCTGCGCGGTCGGCATGGCCGCGATGGGGCTCCGCCCGGTCCCGGAGATCCAGTTCTCCGGGTTCATGTACCCCGGCTTCGATCAGATCGTCTCCCACATGGCGCGGTTCCGCGCCCGGAGCCGGGGCCGGTTCACCCTCCCGATGACCCTCCGCGCCCCCTACGGCGGCGGGATCCGCGCGCCGGAGCACCACTCGGAGTCGAAGGAGGCGTTCTACGCCCACGAGGCCGGCCTCAAGGTCGCCATCCCCTCGACGCCGTACGACGCGAAGGGCCTGCTCGCGGCGTCGATCCGCGACCCCGACCCGGTCGTCTTCCTCGAACCGAAGCTCATCTACCGCGCCTTCCGCGACGAGGTGCCCGAGGAGCCGTACACGGTGCCCCTCGGCGAGGCCGCGACCCGCCGCGAGGGCGACGACGTGGCGGTGTTCACCTACGGCGCCATGACGCGTCCGACGCTGGAGGCCGCCGAGAGCCTCGCCGAGGAGGGGATCGAGTGCGAGGTCGTCGACCTCCGCACCGTCTCTCCGCTGGACCGCGAGGCGATCGTCGACGCGTTCGAGCGCACCGGTCGCGCGGCCGTCGTCCACGAGGCGCCGAAGACGGGCGGGCTCGCCGGCGAGATCACGGCGATCATCCAGGAGGAGGCGCTGTTGTACCAGGAGGCGCCCGTGAAGCGCGTCACCGGATTCGACGTGCCCTACCCGCTGTACGCGCTGGAGGACTACTACCTCCCGACCGCGGCGCGGATCGAGGACGGCATTCTGGAGGCGGTCGAGTTTTAAGATGGCTCCCGCGGAGATCCACCACATGACAGTCCCGGAGGTCGACGCATGACGGTCGAGGAGTTCAGACTGCCGGACGTCGGCGAGGGCGTCGCGGAGGGCGAGTTGGTGTCGTGGCTCGTCGCCCCCGGCGACCGCGTCGAGGAGGACCAGCCGGTCGCGGAGGTCGAGACCGACAAGGCGCTCGTCGAGGTCCCGTCGAGCTACGACGGGACCGTCGAGGAGCTGTTCGTCGAGGAGGGGGAGATGGTCCCGGTCGGCGACGTGATCATCTCGTTCCGCGTTGACGGCGCGGAGGCGGACGCGGACGACTCCGGCTCCGCCGACGAGGGGGCCGTCGACGAGACGAGCCCCGACGCGAGCGAACCGGAAGCGGCAGACGAGTCGGAGGCGGCAGACGAGTCGGCGCCGGCAGACGAGTCGGCGCCGGCGACCTCGTCCGGCCGGACGTTCGCGCCGCCGTCGGCCCGTCGGCTCGCCCGCGAGCTGGGCGTCGACGTCGCGGCCGTCGACGGGAGCGGTCCCGGCGGCCGCGTCACCGAGGCCGACGTGAGAGCGCACGCCGAGGCAGCCGACGAAGACGCCGCGAGCGGCGGCGGCGACGCGCCCGAACCGCGGCCCGCGCCGACCCCGACAGATGTCGACTCCGGCGACCGGAAGTCCGCCGTGCGCAAGCGCGGCGAGGGGGGCACCGCCGAGCCCTCGGTGACCGCCGATGCCGGGTCGGCGCCCGAGCCGGCCGGTCGCGACACGACGCTCGCGACGCCGGCGACCCGGAAGCTCGCCCGCGACCTCGACGTCGACATCGACGACGTGCCGACCGACGAGACCCGCGACGGCGAGGCGTTCGTCACGGGCGAGGACGTGCAGGCGTACGCGGACGCCCCGGAGTCGGAGACGGCCGAACCGGAACCCACGCCCGAACCGGTCGACGTCGACGCGGGCGCGGAGCCCGCCGCGAGCGATACCGCCGCCGACCGGGCCGCCGCCGCGACCGAGACGGGCGCGTCCGCCGGCGACGAGACCGTTCCCTACCGGGGCGTGCGCCGCACCATCGGGGAGCAGATGGAGCGGTCGAAGTTCACCGCGCCGCACGTCACCCACCACGACACCGCCGAGGTCGACGCCCTCATGGAGGCGCGCGAGGAGCTGAAGCCGAAGGCGGACGCCGAGGAGGTGAAGCTCACCTACATGCCGTTCGTGATGAAGGCGATCGTCGCGGGGCTGGAAGAGCACCCCTATCTCAACAGCGAACTGCGCGAAGACGACGGAGAGATCGTTTTGAAAAAGGAGTACAACCTCGGGATCGCGGTCGCGACCGACGCCGGGCTGATGGTCCCCGTCGTCGACGACGTCGACGAGAAGGGGATCTTCGAACTGGCCGCGGAGGTTCGCGACCTCGCCTCCCGCGCCCGCGATCGCAAGCTCAAGCCCGCCGAGATGAAGGGGAGCACGTTCAGCGTCACCAACTTCGGCGCCATCGGCGGCGAGTTCGCCACGCCGATCATCAACTACCCAGAGACCGCGATCCTCGGGCTCGGCGCCATCGAGGAGCGCCCCGTCGTCCGCGACGGCGAGGTCGTCCCGGCGCCGACGTTACCGCTGTCGCTGTCGATCGACCACCGCGTCGTCGACGGCGCGGTGGCGGCCGAGTTCGCGAACACCGTAATGGAACACCTTGAACAACCGCTGCTGCTGTTGACTCAATAATGGTCGTCGGAGACATCGCAACCGGAACGGAGGTACTGGTGATCGGCGGCGGACCGGGCGGCTACGTCGCCGCCATCCGCGCCGCACAGGAGGGGCTCGACACGACGCTCGTCGAGCGCGACGCGTACGGCGGCGCCTGTCTGAACCGCGGCTGTATCCCCTCGAAGGCGCTGATCACGGGGAGCGGGCTCGCTCACGAGGCGGGCAACGCGGAGTTCATGGGCGTCCACGCGGACCCCGCCGTCGACATGGGGAAGATGGTCGAGTGGAAGGACGGCGTGGTCGATCAGCTGACGAGCGGCGTCGAGAAGCTCTGTAAGGCGAACGGCGTCAACCTCGTGCCCGGGACCGCCTCCTTCGTCGACGAGCACACGGCCCGCGTCGCCCACGGCGGCGAGGGGCAGGGCTCCGAGTCGATCGAGTTCGAGCACGCGGTCGTCGCCACGGGCTCCCGCCCGATCCAGATCCCCGGCTTCGACTTCGCCGAGGACCACGTCTGGACCTCCGCCGACGCGCTCGACGCCGACACGGTCCCGGACCGGCTCGGGATCGTCGGCGGCGGCTACATCGGGATGGAGCTGGCGACCGCGTACGCGAAGCTCGGCGCCGACGTGACGGTCGTCGAGATGCTGGACGACATCCTCGACCCGTACGAGGACGACGTGAAGCGGATCGTCCGCAAGCGCGTCGAGGAGCTCGGCGTCGAGTTCGGCTTCGGCGAGGGCGCGAGCGAGTGGTCGGAGGCCGCCGACGGCGGCTACCTCCTCCACACGGAGACGGACGAGGGCGAGGAGTCGAGGTACGGCGTCGACAAGATCCTCGTCGCGGTCGGCCGCCGACCCGTCACCGACGGGCTCGACCCGGAGAACGCCGGGATCGAGACGGACGACCGCGGGTTCATCGAGACGGACGACCGGACGCGGAGCGCGGTCGACCACGTCCACGCCGTCGGCGACGTGGCGGGCGAGCCGATGCTCGCGCACGCGGCCTCGAAGGAGGGGATCGTCGCCGCCGAGGTGATCGCCGGCGAGCCGGCCGCGCTCGACCAGCAGGCGATCCCCGCGGCCGTCTTCACCGACCCTGAGATCGGGACGGTGGGACTGACCGAGAGCGAGGCCGAGGCGGAGGGGTTCGACCCGGTCGTCGGCGAGATGCCGTTCAACGCCTCCGGCCGCGCGATGACGACGGGTCACACCGAGGGGTTCGTCCGGATCGTCGCCGACGGGGAGACCGGCTTCCTGCTCGGCGGGCAGATCGTCGGGCCGGAGGCCTCCGAGCTGGTCGCCGAGGTCGCGCTCGCCATCGAGATGGGCGCGACGCTGGAGGACGTGGCGGCGACGGTCCACACGCACCCCACGCTCGCGGAGGCGGTGATGGAGGCCGCGGAGAACGCCCGCGGACAGGCGATCCACACGCTGAACCGGTAGGAGCGAGGCGTCCGAGCGGACGCCGATCGCGCGGTTCCGTTTCAGGGAGACGCGTCGTAGCCCGCCTCGCTCACCGCGGCCACGAGCGCGTCCGGATCCGCGTCGCCCTCGACGGTCGCGGACGCGCTCTCGCGGTCGGCGGTCGCTCCTTCGACGCCGGCGACGCCCTCCAGCGCTTCCTCGACGCTCTGCTCGCAGTGGTCACACGACATCCCTTCGACGGTGAGCGTTCGGCTCATGGTACCCGCTCGTACGTGTGGGAGACGTTTTTCGCTTGTCGCTTCGCGACCGGGGATATCTGTTCATTCTGACTTCGGAATCCGAAGCGAATCCGGGTAACTGTCTTGTATCGCGAGGCCGTCTCTCGCGACATGAGAGACCTCGACGAGACGGACTTGGAGATCCTCTCGCTGCTGGCCGAGGACGCCCGGCGCCCGTACAGCGAGATCGGTGACCGCGTGGGGCTCTCGGGGCCGGCGGTCTCGGACCGCGTCACGCGGCTGCAGGAGACCGGCGTCATCGAGGGGTTCACGGTCGACGTCGACCGCACGAAACTGCGGGCCGGCGTCCCCGTGCTGATCGACGTGGAGCTGCCGCCGAACCGCCCCGAGGCGCTCGGCGCGGCGCGGGACCGCGTCCGCGAGGCCGACGCCGTCGAGCACGTGTTCGTCACGGCCGAGGGCGATCTGCGCGTGTACGGTCGGGTCGAGGGGCGGAACGTCCGAGAGTGGGTGCAGGGGCTGTTCGAGGGGGTCGCCGTCGAGGAGTACGCGGTCACGCTGGTCGACGAGTTCGAGTGGACGCCGTCGATCGAGGGCGTGGAGTTCGCGCTGACCTGCGCGGAGTGTTCCAACACCGTCGATAGCGAGGGCGAGACGGCCCGAATCGACGGCGACGTCTATCACTTCTGTTGCCCGTCCTGCCTGTCGCGGTTCCGAGAGCGATACCAGCGGCTGGAGGAAGGGGCGTGATAGGGTGCATGAGCGGGTGACCGCGGATCGTCGGTGAACGCCTGCATCGACCGAGCTGATCGTTTATAAACGGTTGACGCCGTATCGGCGGGGAACACCTCCAAAGCCCCAGCCGCTCGGTTTTACTCCGTTGATCCCGGATTTGCGGAGAATACCGCCAAAGCCCCAGCCGCGAGGACGGCGCACGCTCGCTGCGCGCTTCGGTCGTTCGCTTCGCTCACTCCCTCCAGTGCTTACGTCGCCTGCGCCGTCCTCGCGACTGCCCCTTTGAATCCCGCCCCGCACAGCACCGCACCTCACGCCTCCCCAGCCTCGTCGCTCACTTCGTTCGCGACTCCCTCGCACGTGCTGGCTCGCGGCCGCCGGTGGCGGCCGCTCGCAGGCACGCGCCACCGCCTTCCTTTTAAATCGATAGCCTCGCTCGTCCTGTTTTCTCGTCTCTCCGATCTCTCGTCCGCGACGGTCGCTTTGGAACCGAAGATTTCGACCCGGCTAAACCCCCGATATCGAAGCAGAAAACCGCCTAAGGGAGGGACACGTAGTAGTAGACATGCCAACGAGAACAGCCCACCTGAACGTCACGGGCATGTCCTGCGCCAACTGCTCGGCGACGATCGAGGACGCCCTCGCGGACCTCGACGGGGTGGTCTCGGCGAACGCCAACTACGCCACCGACGAGAGCGCCGTCGAGTACGACCCCGAGGAGGCGTCGCTCGGCGAGATCTACGCGGCGATCGAGTCGGCCGGCTACGGCGCGGTCAGCGAGACCGTCACCGTGGCGATCGCGGACATGTCCTGTGCGAACTGCGCGGAGGCCAACGCGGAGGCCCTCGAATCGACGCCCGGCGTGATCGAGGCGACGGTGAACTACGCGACCGACGAGGCGCAGATCAGGTACAACCCCGCGGACGCCTCGCGCTCCGACCTCTACGACGCGATCGAGTCGGCGGGGTACTCGCCGGTTCGCGAGGGCGGCGCCGACGGCGACGCGAGAGCGTCCGGAGGGGAAGCGAGCGAGAGCGGCGACGCCGGGCAGGACGCCCGCGACGCGGCCCGCGAAGAGGAGATCAGCAGACAGCTCCGCCTGACCCTCTTCGGGGCGGCGCTCGCGGCGCCGCTGCTGCTGTTCATGGCCGATCACCTCCTGCTCGACGGGGCGCTGTTCCCGGAGACCGTCTTCGGCGTCCGGATCGGCTGGGTGCAGTTCCTGCTCGCGACGCCGGTGCAGGCCGTCTTGGGGCGCCCGTTCTACGAGAACTCCTACAAGGCGCTGGTGACGAACGGGCGCGCCAACATGGACGTGCTGATCGCGCTCGGCTCCACGACCGCGTACGCCTACTCGGTCGCGGTCCTCGCCGGGCTCGTCGCCGGGAGCCTCTACTTCGACACGGCGGCGCTCATCCTCGTGTTCATCACGCTCGGTAACTACCTCGAGGCCCGCTCGAAGGGGCAGGCCGGCGAGGCGCTCCGGAAGCTCTTGGAGATGGAGGCCGATCGGGCCACCCTCGTCGACAGAGCGGCGTCGGAGACGCCGCATGCAGACGGCGAAGCCGTCGACGAGGACGGGACCGAGCGGGAGGTCCCCGTCGACGAGGTCGTGGTCGGCGACCGGATGAAGGTCCGCCCGGGCGAGAAGGTCCCGACCGACGGCGTCGTCGTCGACGGGCAGAGCGCGGTCGACGAGTCGATGGTGACCGGCGAGTCCGTCCCGGTCGAGAAGGGCGAGGGCGACGAGGTGATCGGCTCGACGATCAACGAGAACGGCGTGCTCGTGGTCGAGGCGACCAAGGTCGGCGCCGACACCGCCTTGCAGGGGATCGTCCGGACCGTCAAAGAGGCGCAGTCGCGCCAGCCCGAGATCCAGAACCTCGCCGACCGCATCTCCGCCTACTTCGTCCCGGCGGTCATCGTCAACGCCCTGCTGTGGGGGATCGTCTGGTTCCTCTTCCCCGAGACGCTTGCCGGGTTCGTGAACGCGCTCCCGCTGTGGGGGCTCGTCGCGGGCGGCCCGGCGGTCGCGGGCGGCGCCGTCTCGATCTCCGAGTTCGCGATCGTCGTGTTCGCCTCCGCGGTGCTCATCGCCTGCCCCTGCGCGCTCGGGCTGGCGACGCCCGCCGCGACGATGGTCGGCACCACCATCGGCGCCGGCCACGGCGTCCTGTTCAAGGGCGGCGACGTGCTCGAACGCGCCAAGGACGTCGACACCGTCGTCTTCGACAAGACCGGGACGCTCACCGAGGGCGCGATGGAGCTGACTGACGTGGTCGCGTTCGACCGCGACGGGGAGCCCGTCCCCGACGGCGGCGCGGCGCGGCACGTCGACCCCGACGACGACCTCGGGGACTCCGACGGCGACCGCGACGCGGAACGCGAGGTGCTCCGGACCGCCGCGATCGCCGAGCGCGGCAGCGAGCACCCGCTCGCCCGCGCCATCGTCGAGGGCGCCCGCGAGCGCGGCCTGGAGGTCCCCGAGCCGGACGACTTCGAGAACGTCCCCGGTCACGGGGTGCGCGCGACCGTCGAGGGCGAGTCGGTCCTCGTCGGAAACCGCAAGCTACTGGCCGACGAGGGGGTCGACGCCTCGTCCGCCGCCGAGACGATGGAGCGCCTCGAAGGCGAGGGGAAGACGGCGATGCTCGTCGCTCGCGTGCCCGCTGGCACGAACGGCGGTGACCTGATCGGCGTCGTCGCCGACGCCGACACGGTCAAACCGAGCGCCGCCGACGCCGTGGCGGCCCTCCGCGACCGCGGCATCGACGTGATGATGATCACCGGCGACAACGAGCGCACCGCCCGCGCCGTCGCCGAACGGGTGGGTATCGACCCCGAGAACGTCCGGGCGGGCGTCCTGCCCGAGGACAAGTCCGACGCCGTCGAGGCGATCCAAGACGAGGGCCGGCAGGCGATGATGGTCGGCGACGGCGTCAACGACGCGCCGGCGCTCGCGGTCGCGCACGTCGGCACCGCCATCGGGAGCGGTACCGACGTGGCGATCGAGGCCGCGGACGTGACGCTGATGCGCGACGACCCGCTCGACGTGGTGAAGGCGATCCGCGTCTCGGACGCGACCCTCCAGAAGATCAAACAAAACCTCGTGTGGGCGCTCGGCTACAACACGCTGATGATTCCGCTGGCCTCGCTCGGCCTGCTTCAGCCCGCGCTGGCCGCGGGGGCGATGGCGCTCTCCAGCGTGAGCGTGCTGACGAACAGCCTGCTGTTCCGGCGGTACGAGCCCGACCGCGACTACCGGCTGCTCGGCCGGCTGCGGTAGTCGCCGTCGCGGACGCCGTTTTCAGCGCGGCACCGTCGTCCTCGGCCGAACGCCGTTTCCAGCGCGGCACGTCCGACCCCGATTGAACGGCATCCCTCTCTGTGCTATTTTGATATAGCATCATGGAATTTACCACGTGGTCGACCCTCGATTCGCCGCTCTCAGGAACCGACCTGTTTCCGGCACCTGAGCCGTCTCTCCTTGGCGTTCGTCGGTTCCCGACCGCGATCGACCGGCTTTTTCCTCGCCGTACCGTTCGATCAGGTATGGCCGACGAGTTCGATCCCGAGAAGTTCGAGGACAAGTACGCCCACTACTTCCAGGAGCTCCAGCGCGCGTACAAGAACGCGTTCAACCACATGAACGAGCGCCGCGACTCCCAGCTGATCCACGGGATCGACCAGACGATCCTCAACGAGTCCGAGCCGTTCTACGAGGACGGCGAGTTCTACGTCGAACTCCCCGAGAACCCGCGCGATCGGATGGAGGGCGTCCTCGTCGACGACGAGACGTTCGAGGAGACGCTAGACGAGTACGTCGAGCGGATCGAAACGGAGCTCCACCGGACGTTTCAGGTCGACCGGCCGGAGTAGCGATCGCGGCCGGCTCGTCGTTCGAGACGTCGGTTCTCGCGGTTCGAGTCCGATCGAACCAAAGGCATAAGCCCGCCGACCGCCAAATCGCTGGCATGAGTACGGACACAGCCGACGCGGAAAACGAGCTTCGCGAGCGGATCACGAACTTCCTGCGGCGCAACTTCCCGCAGATTCAGATGCACGGCGGGAGCGCCGCGATCAGCCACCTCGACCGCGAGAACGGCGAGGTCACGATCCAGCTCGGGGGCGCCTGCTCCGGCTGCGGTATCTCGCCGATGACGATCCAGGCGATCAAGTCCCGGATGGTCAAGGAGATCCCGGAGATCGAGACGGTCCACGCCGACACCGGCATGGACTCCGGCGCCGACGGCGACCTCGGCGGCACCAGCAGCGACGGCATGTCCCCGTCGTTCCCCGGTGAGACGACCGACGACGGCGGCGACGACGAAGGCCCGCAGGCCCCGTTCTGAAGCCGGTCCTGGCACCTCTCGACTCTCCCTCTTCTCGCGATTTCGACGCCGGAGCGGCTCGCCTCTCCATTGCTCGCCGTAGCGCCATCGCTTGTGAATAAATCGGATATCGCTATATCAACTTTCTCAGGACCGGTTAGGCGCACCGCGACTGAAGCCTTTTTGCCCCCGGCCATCGTGGACGGTTCCTATGCACCACCGGGAAGTCGAGACGACGGCGGAGTACGTGGCTCGATTCGAGACCGGCGCCGACTGGCGAGAGGAGATCGAGGACCTCGCCCGCGCGGAAGACGTCGAGGCGGGCTGGTTCACGGCGCTCGGCGCCGTGCAGGACGCGGACGTCTGGTTCTACGACCAGGAGGACACCGAGTACCAGTCCGTGACCTTCGACGAGCCGCTGGAGGTCGCCGCCTGCGTCGGGAACGTCTCGCTGCTCGACGGCGAGGTGTTCGCGCACACCCACGCCGTGCTGTCGCGGCCGAGCGGACAGGCGCTCGCCGGGCACCTCGACTCCGGGACGGTCTGGGCGGGCGAGTGTCACCTGCGGGCGTTCGACGAGCCGCTGGAGCGGTCCCACGACGCGGTCACCGACCTCGACTTATGGCTGTGAGGCGGGTCTCGCGGCGATGAGGCCAGACGACGAGCGGTACTTCGCCCGGATCGAAGACAGGCTCGACGAGGCGCTGGCGCTCGCGGAGACGGCGAAGGGACAGGGGTACGACCCGGAGCCCGAGGTAGAGATCCCCGTCGCTCGCGACATGGCCGACCGGGTCGAGAACATCCTCGGCATCGACGGCGTCGCGGAGCGCGTCCGCGAGCTGGAAGGTGAGATGTCCCGCGAGGAGGCGGCGCTGGAACTCGTCACCGACTTCGTCGAGGGGACGGTCGGCGACTACGACTCCCGCGCCGGGAAAGTCGAGGGCGCGGTCCGGACCGCGGTCGCTCTCCTCACCGAGGGCGTCGTCGCCGCGCCGATCGAGGGGATCGACCGCGTCGAACTGCTGGAGAACGACGACGGCACCGAGTTCGTCAACGTCTATTACGCCGGGCCGATCCGGTCGGCGGGCGGGACCGCGCAGGCGCTTTCCGTCCTCGTCGCCGACTACGCCCGGTCGCTGCTGGGCATCGACGAGTACAAGCCGCGCGACGTGGAGGTCGAGCGCTACGCCGAGGAGATCGCCCTCTACGACAAGGAGACCGGGCTCCAGTACACGCCGAAGGACAAGGAGTCGAAGTTCATCGCGGAGCACATCCCCATCATGCTCGACGGGGAGGCGACGAGCGACGAGGAGGTCTCCGGCTTCCGCGACCTCGAACGGGTCGACACGAACTCGGCGCGCGGCGGGATGTGCCTCGTCGCCGCCGAGGGGATCGCCCTGAAGGCCCCGAAGATACAGCGGTACACCCGCGACCTCGACGAGGTCGACTGGCCGTGGCTCCAGGACCTGATCGACGGGACGATCGGGAAAGACGGCTCCGGCGAGAGCGACGCCGACGCATCGGCGGACGACGGTTCGGAGGCCCCGGACGGCGAATCGGGAGGGGAGGGCGACGACAGCGACGCCGAGAGCGACGAGGGAGGCGTCGAAACGGCGGGAGACGAACCCGACGGTCCGCCCCGGGCGAAACCCTCCCAGAAGTTCCTCCGGGACCTGATCGCGGGCCGCCCGGTGTTCACCCACCCGAGCGAGGCGGGCGGGTTCCGGCTCCGGTACGGTCGCGCGAGAAACCACGGGTTCGCGACCGGCGGGGTCCACCCGGCGACGATGCACCTCGTCGACGACTTCCTCGCGGCCGGGACGCAGATCAAGACGGAGCGCCCGGGCAAGGCCCACGGGGTCGTCCCCGTCGACTCCATCGAGGGGCCGACGGTCCGGCTCGCCAACGGCGAGGTCCGACGCATCGACGACCCGGAGGAGGCGAAGGAGGTCCGCAACGGCGTCGAGAAGGTGCTCGACCTCGGCGAGTACCTCGTCAACTACGGGGAGTTCGTCGAGAACAACCACCCGCTCGCGCCCGCCTCCTACGTGTACGAGTGGTGGGTGAAGGAGTTCGCCGACGCCGGCGCCGACGTACAGGCGATGGCGGACGACCCCCACGTCGACCTCGAACGCCCCGACGCCGACGAGGCGCTCGAGTGGGCGCGCGAGTACGACTGCCCGCTCCACCCGGAGTACACCTACCTCTGGCACGACGTGTCGGTCGCGGCGTTCGAGGCCCTCGCCGAGGCGGTCGCCGACGGCGACGTGGTCGAGGGCGTCCTCGCGATCGAGTGCACGGAGGCGACGCGGACGGCGTTGGAGGCGCTGCTGGTCGAGCACGCCGCGACGCCCGACGCCCTCCGAATCCCGACGTGGCGCCCGCTCGCGCGGTCGCTCGGGGTCGACGACGGCCTCCGGAAGACGTGGGACGACGGGGACCTCTCGGCGGCGGCCCGCGAGTGGGACGGCGGCGAGAACGCGGTGAAAGCCGTCAACGAGGTCGCGCCGTTCGAGATACGGGAGCGCGCGCCCACTCGGATCGGCAACCGGATGGGTCGCCCCGAGAAGTCGGAGAGCCGCGACCTCTCCCCGGCGGTCCACACGCTGTTCCCGATCAACGAGGCCGGCGGCCCCCAGCGCGACGTCGCCGAGGCCGCGAGCGTGATGGACGACTCGGGCCACCGCGGCCGGCTGGAGCTCCAGGTGTCGGACCGGGTCTGCCCCGACTGCGGCGAGCACACCTACAAGGCCCGGTGTCCGGACTGCGAGGTCCACACCGAGCCCCACTACGAGTGCAACGACTGCGGGACCGTCTGCGAGCCCGACGAGGCCGGCCGCGTCGAGTGCCCGCGCTGCGAGTGGGAGGTGCGGGCGGCGACGTATCAAGAGGTCGACGTAAACGACGCATATCGCTCCGCGCTGGAGACCGTCGGCGAGCGCGAGGCCTCCTTCGAGATCCTCAAGGGAGTCCAGGGGCTCACCTCGCGGAACAAGACGCCGGAGCCGATGGAGAAGGGAATCCTCCGCGCGAAGAACGGCGTCACGTCGTTCAAGGACGGCACCGTCAGGTACGACATGACGGACCTCCCGGTCACGTCGGTCCGGCCCGAGGAGCTGGACGTCACCGCCGACCACCTCCGGGAGATCGGCTACGAGACCGACATCGACGGCGAGCCCCTGCGCCACGACGACCAGCTCGTGGAGCTCCGGGTGCAGGACATCGTCCTCTCCGACGGCGCCGCCGAGCACATGCTGCGGACCGCGGACTTCGTCGACGACCTCCTCGAGCAGTTCTACGGCCTCCCCCGCTTCTACGAGGTGAACGAGCGCGACGACCTCGTCGGCGAGCTCGTCTTCGGGATGGCGCCGCACACGAGCGCGGCTACTGTCGGGAGAGTGGTAGGATTTACCTCGGCCGCGGTCGGATACGCTCATCCGTACTTTCACGCCGCGAAACGGCGGAACTGCTTCCACCCGGAGACGAAGCTCTGGTACGAGGACGAGACGGGACACCTCCGCTACGACACCATCGCGGAGTTTGTCGAGGCGTATCTCGGGCAGTCGGACGTGGAGTTCGACGACTTCGGGACGGCGATCGGGAAGCTAGAAGGCGTCGACGGCGACCTGCACGCGCCTGCCCTAACCTCTGACGGTGACAGGGTCTCCCGCCCGATCGAGGCGGTCAGCAAACACCCGGCCCCGGATCACCTCGTGCGGATTCGAACAGAGACCGGCCGAAGCATAACCGTCACGCCGGATCACGGGGTTCACGTGTACGACGCCGATCGGGACGAAATCGTCGGCACGGAGGCGCGGGACCTCGCTCCGTCTGACAGGGTGGTCGTTCCGGACTCTGTCGGGAGTGACGGCGGCGAGCGAGGCTCTCGGCGCTTCGATCTGCTCGGCGAGTTCCTTGAGTCCGACGCGGTTCCGACGGACCGGCTCATGGTGAAGGGACTGGATAAAGACCGAATGTACGAACTCTTCGAGGACGCGTTCGCGGACGACTGGGACGGACGGTTCTACCCCCTCCAGAGCATGACCGAGGTGTTCGACACGAACAAGAAAACGCTGAGCAACTACCTGTACCGCGAGAGCTTCCCAGTGTCGTATCTCCGGCGCTGTTTCGCTTCGACAGAAGAACTCCTCGAGTTCGTCCCAGAGGACGCGACGCTCGGCATGAAACGCGACCGAACCGAGATCGATCGGTTCGTCGAACTCAACGACCGCGTGGCGACGCTGCTCGGCTACTACGCCGCCGAGGGATTCGCTCGCGAACAGGAGACGCCGAAGGGAACGATTCACCAGACGACGATCTGTGGGACCGAGACCGAGGCGAGAGCGTTCTTCCTCGACGTCCTGCGCGAGGAGTTCGGCACCGACCCGTACGAAGAGAACCACGCGAAAGTGACGGTCTCCGGTCGCCTCCTTCGCGCGTTCTTCGACTCCGTCCTCGACGGGGGGGTGTACGCGCGCACCAAACGCGTCCCGGATCCGATTTTCGACGCTTCCGAGTCGATCGTCGGCGCGTATCTCCGCGGCTACTTCAGCGGCGACGGCGGCGTCGACGAGGGCTCGCTTCGGATCACGGCGACGACCGTGAGCGAAGAACTTCGCGAGGACCTGCTCGGCCTGCTCAGACGACTCGGTATCCACGCGACCGTCGATCGACCGGATCGAGTGCGCCTCCACGACAAGTTCCCGGAGTTCTATGACGAGGACGACCCCCGACTGAACGCACAGACGTACGTGCTCAGCGTGTCTTCGCGTGACGCCGTCCGTTTTGCCGAAGTCGCCGGGTTCCACCTCTCCCGGAAAGCGGACCGATTGGCCGAGAACGTCTCATCCGTCGAACCGTACGCTTCGACGGTGTCGGATGGCGGTGCCGGCGATTACGGTACCGAAGCCATCGCCGAGATAGACACCGTCGAGAGCGACACCGACCACGTCTACTGTCTCACCGTTGAGGACACGCACTCGTTAGTCGCGAACGATCTGTCGGTCGATCAATGCGACGGCGACGAGGATTGCGTGATGCTCCTGATGGACGGACTTCTCAACTTCTCGAAAGAATTTCTGCCGGACCAGCGCGGGGGGCGCATGGACGCGCCGCTCGTGATGTCCTCGCGGATCGATCCCTCGGAGATCGACGACGAGGCGCACAACATGGACATCGTGCGCGAGTACCCGCGCGAGTTCTACGAGGCGACGCTCGAGCTGACGGACCCGGAGGAGCTGGAGGATCGGATCCAGCTCGGCGAGGACACGCTCGGGACCGACGAGGAGTACCACGGGTTCGACCACACTCACGACACGACGGACATCGCGATGGGGCCGGACCTGTCGGCGTACAAGACGCTCGGCGACATGATGGAGAAGATGGACGCGCAGCTGGCGCTCGCTCGGAAGATCCGCGCGGTCGACGAGACCGACGTGGCCGAGCGGGTCATCGAGTACCACTTCCTGCCGGACATCATCGGGAACCTCCGCGCGTTCTCGCGGCAGGAGACGCGGTGTCTCGACTGCGGCGAGAAGTACCGTCGGATGCCCCTCTCGGGCGACTGCCGCGAGTGCGGCGGGCGCGTGAACCTCACCGTCCACCAGGGGTCGGTGAACAAGTACGTCGACACCGCCATCGAGGTCGCCGACCGGTTCGGCTGCCGGCCCTACACGAAACAGCGACTGAAGGTGTTAGAGGAGTCGCTCGAATCGATCTTCGAAGACGACACGAACAAGCAGTCCGGTATCGCGGACTTCATGTGACGGTCGCGGCCGCGGCACGCGTGCCGCCGCAGCGCGGGACGCAACGGCACGCGTCCGGTCCCGCCGGGAAGGGGGGCTCCCGGCGGCGGACCGGGGGATGACATCGGCAGGGTTCTCGGGTGACTTCCAAGTGAGTGTGCCTCTCGCCGAGCGGGCGGGGTGGAAGTCATCTGTATTTGCGTCTCCGCACACTTGTTCGGCAGGCATGGTATGGCATGTCACTGAACTGGACCGAGGAACCGGTCCGCTCCTCAGCCGTCGCTCCGCGCCTCCTCGACGACTTGCGTGAACTCTCGGGCGGTCTCGGTGATCTCGTCGTAGTCGCCGCGCTCGGCCGCGTCGTAGTCGACGAGGGCGCCGCCGGCGCCGACCGCGAACGCGCCCGCCTCGACGTAGTCGCCGGCGTTGTCCGGGCTGACGCCCCCGGTCGGCATCATCGGGATCTGGCCGAGCGGCCCCTTCATCGCTCCGAGGTGGGCCGGGCCGACGGTCTTCGCGGGGAACACCTTCACGAAGTCGGCGCCGGCCTCGTAGCCGCGGATCGCCTCCGTCGGGGTCATCACGCCGGGCGCGGTCACGGCGCCGTAGCGGTTGCAGGTCTCGATCACGTCCTCGTGGAGGCTCGGCGAGACGACGAACTCCGCGCCGGCCATCAGCGTGGTTCGGGCGGTCTCGCTGTCCAGGACGGTACCGGTACCGACGACCACCTCGTCGCCGAACGACCCCGTCACTTCGCGGAGCTTCTCGGCGACGCCGGGCGTGTCCGCGGTGATCTCGACGGCGGTGACCCCGCCCTCGCGGAGCGCCTCCGTGATCCCGATGAGCTGGTCGGCCTCGACTCCGCGCAGCACCGCGACGACGCCGGTGTCGGCGAGCCGCGAGAGCGTCTCGTTCATACGCCCCGGTTCCGCACCGGGCACTTAAATCCGCGTGGAGACGGTCGCGGCCGCACGGCGGTCGTCGGCTTCCGTCACGCCCGAACCATGCGAGCGATCGACACGAAATCGCCGGCGATCGGGGGTGACTACCGCCGAAACGGCCGCGGAGAAACACTACCCTTTTGACCCTGCTGTCGGTAACGAACGGTATAATGGGCCGACGCAAGAAGATCGTTCAAGAGTGCGAGCGGCTGATGGACAGCCCGGAGAACATCCGGAACATCGCCATCGCCGCCCACGTCGACCACGGCAAGACGACCCTCTCCGACAATCTGCTGGCCGGCGCCGGCATGATCTCCCAGGACACCGCGGGCGAACAGCTCGCGATGGACACGAAGGAGGACGAGCAGGAGCGCGGTATCACCATCGACGCGGCGAACGTCTCGATGACGCACGAGTACGAGGACACGAACCACCTCGTCAACCTCATCGACACGCCCGGCCACGTCGACTTCGGGGGCGACGTCACCCGCGCGATGCGCGCGGTCGACGGCGCACTGGTCGTCGTCGACGCCGTCGAGGGCGCGATGCCCCAGACCGAGACGGTGCTCCGGCAGGCGCTTCGCGAGGGCGTGAAGCCGGCGCTGTTCATCAACAAGGTCGACCGCCTCATCTCCGAGCTCCAAGAGGGGCCCCAGGAGATGCAGGAGCGGCTGATGTCCGTCATCGCCGACGTCAACGAGCTCATTCGCGGGATGGCCGAGAACATGGACGACATCCCCGAGGACTGGACCGTCTCCGTCGAGGGCGGCACCGTCGGCTTCGGCTCCGCGCTGTACAAGTGGGGCGTCTCGATGCCGTCGATGCAGCGGACCGGTATGGACTTCGGCGACATCATGGACCTCGAGAAGGCCGACAAACGCGACGAGCTCCACGAGCGCACGCCGCTGTCGAACGTCGTGCTCGACATGGTCTGCGAGCACTTCCCGAACCCGGTCGACGCACAGCCCCGTCGTGTCCCGCGCATCTGGCGCGGTGACGCCGACTCCGAGCTGGCCGACACGATGCGGATGGTCGACGAGGACGGCGAGGTCGTCTTCATGGTCACCGACATCTCGATGGACCCGCACGCGGGCGAGATCGCGACGGGCCGCGTCTTCTCCGGCACGCTGGAGAAGGGCCAGGAGCTGTACGTCTCCGGCACCGCGGGCAAGAACCGCATCCAGAGCGTCGGCCTCTTCATGGGGTCGGAGCGCGAGGAGGTGGAGCACGTCCCGGCCGGTAACATCGCGTCCGTCACCGGGCTGCGAGACGCCATCGCCGGCTCCACGGTCTCCTCCGTCGAGATGACGCCGTTCGAGTCGATCGAGCACATCTCCGAGCCGGTCATCACGAAGTCCGTCGAGGCGCAGAACATGGACGACCTGCCGAAGCTCATCGAGACGCTTCAGCAGGTCGCGAAGGAGGACCCGACGATCCAGATCGAGATCAACGAGGACACGGGCGAGCACCTCATCAGCGGGCAGGGCGAGCTCCACCTCGAAGTGATCACCCAGCGGATCCGCGACAACCAAGGGATCCCGGTCATCACCGGCGAGCCGATCGTCGTCTTCCGCGAGCAGCCCCAAGAGGCGTCCCGCGAGGTCGAGGGGGTCTCGCCGAACCGCCACAACAAGTTCTACATCACCGTCCAGCCGATGGATCAAGACATCGTCGACGCCATCCAGCTCGGCGAGGTCTCGATGGACATGCCCGAACTGGAGCGCCGCGAGGCGCTGCAGGAGGCCGGCATGGACAAGGACACCTCCCAGAACGTCGAGGACATCCACCGGACGAACATCCTCATCGACGACACGAAGGGGATTCAGCACCTCAACGAGACGATGGAACTCGTCTTAGAGGGCCTCCAGGAGGCGCTCGACGACGGCCCGCTCGCCGCCGAGCCGGTCCAGGGGTCGCTGTTCCGCCTGCACGACGCGAAGCTCCACGAGGACACCATCCACCGCGGGCCCGCGCAGGTCATCCCCGCCGTCCGCGACGCGGTCCACCGCGCGCTGATCGACGGCGAGGTCCGCCTGCTCGAGCCGATTCAGGACGTCCGGATCGACGTCCCCTCGGAGCACATGGGCGCGGCGTCCGGCGAGATCCAGGGCCGCCGCGGCCGCGTCGACGACATGTACCAGGAGGGCGACCTGATGGTCGTCGAGGGCATCGCGCCCGTCGAGGAGATGATCGGCTTCTCCTCCGACATCCGCTCGGCCACCGAGGGTCGCGCCTCGTGGAACACCGAGAACGCGGGCTTCCGCGTCCTCGTCGACAACCTCCAGCGCGAGAAGATAATGGAGATCCGCGAGCGCAAGGGGATGAAGCTGGAACTGCCGCAGTCGATCGACTACTTCTAAGCGTCGGTCGGCCCGCGGTCGCGGTTTTCTTCGGTTAAGGGGTCTTCTTCGGTTTGGCGGTCTTCTTCGATTTTGCGGCGTTTCCTCGCGACCGAGAGAGCCGTCTCGCCGAATCCGGATCGGATTCTCGCGGCCGCAGTCACCCGACGAAGGTGACCGTCTCGGTTATCTCGCACCGGAGGGTCCCGACCTCGATCCGACCGCCGATCCCCCGTAGCCACGTTTTCCGTACCGGAACGGTAACGTTCGACTCCATCGTCGCGGTCGCTCCGGTCCCGTCGCCGTCGGCGGGCCCCGAGTAGTTCAGGATCGGATTCACGGCTCCTCGGCCGCTCCCCGGCTCGAACGCGTGGCGGATCTCGGTGCGTCCGGACACGTCCCCGTCCGTCGTGTCCCCGTAGGCGTTGGCGTTCGAGAAGAAGGCCGTTCCCGAACCGTCCCCGTTCAGTCTGAGACGGAGCGAGAGGCGCGGTCGTCCGAGGGCGTAGTTCCAGTCCCGACTGTCGTCGTCCACGGTCGCCTCGTAGCTGACGATGCGGAGCCCGCCGTCGTGGAACCGGTCGGAGCCGTCGTTCGGTCCCTGCACCGTCAGTACGAGGGTCGCGTCGACGCCCTCGCCGGCGAACCGATCGGTGTCCTCGTCGATGATCGCCCAGTCTCCGTGCCCGCCCTCGACGGGAGGGCCCCACGAGGGCGATTCGTCCGGCGATCCGGTCGTTTCCATCGCCAGATCCGCCCCGATCAATCCCGCGATTGCGAGCGCGACGTACTTCAGAACCGGTCGCCTGTCGGTGGCGGTCGGACCCGATTCTCTGTCGGTGGAGGGCATCAGCGCGGACGGTACCGCTGCTGTCCGAAAATGTCTTTTGCCTGTTTCGAGACTGAAACGCCCACCGTACCCGCGGATCTCGACCGAACACGTCTCTCCCCGTCGAACCGTCCCCGCCGCCCCCGTGCGGTTCGTTCACACGGAGGCGGGCGAGGCAACGCCTGCCATCGCCGAAGGCTTATACCCGATCCCCCGACTCCTTTCGGGTATGCAGACGGGCACGACTCCCGCTCGGCGCATCGCGACGGAGCCACCAAGCGACCGCTCCGCGTCGCCGACAGGACCGTGCCGGATCGCGATCGCAGGAGTAATTGCTCCACCCGCCTCGGCGCGCCGCACGGAGGTGGCGGCGTGAGCGACGACCGCGACGGCGCTCCCGAGGAGGCGGCGGACGACGACGCCAGCCCCGACGGGGGGCACGCCTCGGCGACGCCGTCGACGCACACGGTGCGGCTCGAACTCGTCGACGAGCCCGGACAGCTGCTCGCCGCCCTCCGGCCGATCGCCGACAACGGCGGGAACCTCCTCTCGATCTACCACGAGCGGGGGAACAAGACGCCCCGGGGCCGAATCCCGGTCGAGGTCGACTTCGAGGCGACGCAAGAGCGCTTCGAGGGGATCGTCGAGGCGCTCCGGAGCGAGGGCGTGAACGTGATGCAGGCGGGGACGGAGCGGTACGCCGAGGAGGTGACGCTGCTCCTGTTCGGCCACCTCATCGACACCGACCTCTCCGACACGCTCTCCCGGATCGAGGCCTGCGCGTCGGCGTCGGTCGCCGACGTGTCGCTCGCGGCGCCGCAGGGGACCGAGGAGGCGTCGAGCGCTCGGCTCCGCCTGGAGGCCCGCGCCGGCGAGACGGAGGCCGCGCTCGCGGCGGTCCGGGAGCTGGCCGAGGAGAAGGAGCTGCGCCTGGTCGAGCCGCTCACGGGGGTGGAGGCGTGAGACTCGCCGTCATCGGCGCGGGCGCGGTCGGGCGCTCCGTCGTCGATCTCGCGAGCGAGTACGGCCACGAGGTCGTCGCCGTCGCGGACTCCTCGACGGCGGTCGTCGCGGACGGGACGGGCGGCCGGGACGCCGGCGTCGACCCCGACGCCGTGGTGGCCCGGAAGGCGGAGCGGGGGATCGTCGGCGACGCCGACCCCGCGGACGCGCTGGCGGCCGACTACGACGTCCTCGTCGAGGCGACGCCGACGACGCTGGGCGACGCCGAGCCCGGCTTCTCGCACGTGACTCGCGCCCTGGAGCGCGACCGCCACGCCGTGCTCGCGAACAAGGGCCCGGTCGCGGAGCGCTTCGGCGACCTGCGGGCGGCCGTCGCCGACAGCGCGGGCGAGATCCGGTTCGAGGCCACAGTCGGCGGCGCGATTCCGGCGGTCTCGACCGTCGAGGACATCGAGCCCGGCCACGTCACGGCGGTGCGCGGCGTGCTCAACGGGACCGCGAACTTCATCCTCACGCGGATGGCCGCCGAGGGGCTCGACTACGAGCACGTGCTCGCGGAGGCGCAGGACCTCGGCGTCGCCGAGGCGGACCCCTCCTTCGACGTCGACGGGACCGACGCGGCGCTGAAGTGCGTCATCCTCGCGAACGTGCTCTCGTTCGGCGCGGCCGACGACCCGGCCGACGCTCGCGAGTTCACGCTCGAGGACGCCGACGTCTCCGGGATCCGCGACGTCCCCGGCTCGGCGCTCCGGCTCGCTGCCGAGGACGGCCGGACGGTCCGGCTCATCGGCGAGGCGACCGGCGAGACGGTCCGGGTCGCCCCGCGGCTCGTCCCCGAGAACGGGACGCTCGCGGTCTCGGGCACCCAGAACATCGTCCAGATCGAGACCTCGCACGCGGGTCGGCTCAACATCTCGGGACGCGGCGCCGGCGGCCCGGAGACCGCCAGCGCGGTGCTCGGGGACGTCGGGCGACTGGAGTAGCGATTTTCACCCCGTTTCGGGGGACGACCGACCCTCTCGCAGTCGAACCGCGTGACCGGGACCCCTACCGTGTGTCCCGCTGACGTGCCCCGCGTTGTCGAGAATCGCCTGACTGCGTCGCGATGGTCTGTGAACCGTATCGAAACCGTTTTAGTGGAATCAACCGAAACTTACTCACAGAGCGCCTTAGCGCGTGATTACCCCATGAGTGACAAACCGCACCAGAACCTGGCCATTATCGGCCACGTCGACCACGGCAAGAGTACGCTCGTGGGTCGCCTCCTCTTCGAGACGGGGAGCGTCCCCGAGCACGTAATCGAGCAGCACCGCGAGGAAGCCGAAGAGAAGGGCAAGGGCGGCTTCGAGTTCGCCTACGTGATGGACAACCTCGCCGAGGAGCGCGAGCGCGGCGTCACGATCGACATCGCCCACCAGGAGTTCGACACGGACAACTACTACTTCACCATCGTCGACTGCCCGGGCCACCGTGACTTCGTGAAGAACATGATCACGGGCGCCTCGCAGGCCGACAACGCGGTGCTCGTCGTCGCGGCCGACGACGGCGTCGCGCCCCAGACCCGAGAGCACGTGTTCCTGGCCCGCACGCTGGGCATCAACGAGCTCATCATCGGCGTCAACAAGATGGACCTGGTCGACTACCAGGAGTCCACCTACAACGAGGTCATCGAGGAGGTCAAGAACCTGCTCAACCAGGTCCGCTTCGCGACCGACGACACGACATTCGTGCCGATCTCCGCGTTCGAGGGCGACAACGTCTCCGAGGACTCCGAGAACACTCCCTGGTACGACGGCCCCACCCTGCTGGAGTCGCTCAACGACCTGCCGGAGTCCGAGCCGCCGACGGACGCGCCGCTCCGACTCCCCATCCAGGACGTGTACACCATCTCTGGTATCGGGACCGTCCCCGTGGGACGCGTCGAGACCGGGATCCTCAACACCGGCGACAACGTCTCCTTCCAGCCGTCCGACGTGGGCGGCGAGGTGAAGACGGTCGAGATGCACCACGAAGAGGTGCCCAAGGCCGAGCCCGGCGACAACGTCGGGTTCAACGTCCGCGGCATCGGCAAGGACGACATCCGTCGCGGCGACGTCTGTGGCCCCGCCGACGACCCGCCGAGCGTCGCCGAGACGTTCAAGGCGCAGGTCGTCGTCATGCAGCACCCGTCGGTCATCACGGCCGGGTACACGCCCGTCTTCCACGCCCACACGGCGCAGGTCGCCTGTACGATCGAGTCGATCGACCAGAAGATCGACCCGTCGTCCGGTGAGGTCGCCGAGGAGAACCCGGACTTCATCAAGTCCGGCGACGCCGCGGTCGTCACCGTGCGCCCGCAAAAGCCGCTCAGCATCGAGCCGTCCGGCGAGATCCCGGAACTCGGCAGCTTCGCCATCCGCGACATGGGTCAGACCATCGCGGCCGGCAAGGTGCTCGAAGTCAACGAGCGATAATCGATGCAGCAGGCACGCGTCCGCCTCGCCGGCACGAGCCCCGAGGACCTCGACGACATCTGCGACGACGTCCGCGAGATCGCGGACTCGACGGGGGTCGCCCTGTCGGGCCCGATCCCGCTGCCGACGAAGACGCTCGAGATCCCGTCGCGAAAGTCCCCGGACGGTGAGGGGACGGCGACGTGGGAGCACTGGGAGATGCGCGTCCACAAGCGTCTGATCGACATCGACGCCGACGAACGCGCGCTCCGCCAGCTCATGCGCGTCCAAGTGCCGAACGACGTCAGCATCGAGATCGTTCTCGAAGACTAAGCGCTAGGGCGTATTTCGCTCTCTCCGCATTTTCTACCGCCGTCAGCGACGGCGCCGCGGTCTCCTCTCCACTCGCGTCACCGAACGTCCAGCAGTCCGGCTCGTCCCGAGAGGAGGCCGCAGAACGCGCCGACGGCGTGAGCGATCAGCGCGACGCCGGGCGCCGCGGTCGTCGCGGTGAGCGCGACGGCGGCGAGCCCGAACAGCGCGAACTGCGCGCGCGGCGGGAGCCGCAGTCGGTCGAACAGCGTCGCGGTCACGACGTTGCCGGCGAGAAGGTAGCCGCCGAGCGCGAAGACGGCGCCGCTCAGCCCCAACACGGCGGTCGGCGGACCGATCAGCCCGCCGAGCATCACCTGCGCGATCCCGGCGACCGCCCCGGTCGTCACCACGAACGCGTGGAACCGCAGTCGCGTCGTCCGGCGCTCGACGAGGGGGCCGACGAGGAGCAGCGCGAGGCCGTTCGCCAGCAGGTGGCCGACCGACCCGTGCGCGTATACGCTGGTGACGACCGTCCAGGGCGCCAGCGAGAGCGGGGTCGACAGCGCGAGGAGCCCGGCGAGGCCGACGAGGCGCAGTGCGCCCTGCACGACTCCGACGAGCGCGGCGGCCGCGAGGGTTTCCAAGGTGGCCCGCATCGACGGGACTTCGCGCCGGACGGACTTAAGCGCGGCCGCGTCGGTCGGATCGCGGCGGTCAGATCACGTCGTCCGGAGCGTGAGCCGCCGCCATGCGGTCGGCCTCGGCCGCGTACCGCTCGCGTTCGGCGGGGTCGTCGACGCTCCCGACGTTCTCCGGGTCGGCGTCGACCGCGGCGGTGGTGTCCCGGACGTCGGTGAAGGAGGTGAGGGCGCGCTCCTTCCGGAAGTAGCGTTTGCCGTCGGGCGTGGCGTAAGTGAGGATCACCATGTTCTGCTCGTCGTCGGAGTACGTCCGCTCGACGAGCCACATTCGGACGGAGTCGGACATGTGTGATATTTTGATAGACGCACAAAAGCGCTTTTCGGCAGTCGGCAGTTCGCGGGAACGCGGTCCGGTCCGTCCCGTGGCGGCGGTCGCACACGGTCGCCGAACCGTCAGCGTTATATGTTTTAGGGCAACCTAAATCAACGCATGACCGTCGAACGGCGCCTCGAACGCCCGCGGACCGGTGAGAGAGCCGGTCGGTTCCGAACGGCCCGACGCCGGGGGTCGCGCCCGTGACCGAGGCCGGCCTCCGGGCGCGGCTCCGCGCCGAGCTCTCGCGGAAGCGACTCACCCTCGTCGGGACGCTCTTCGTCGTCGGGCTCAGCGCGGCGATCATCGCTCGGAGCCTCGACGCGGACGCGGTGGTCGGCGCGGTGACGGCGGCGGACACGACGCTCCTCGCCGCCGCGCTCGGCGTCTACCTGCTCTCGTGGCCGCTCAGGGGGCGGCGGTACGGCGACGTGCTCGCGGCGATGGGCCGGCGCTGCCGGACCGGCTTCCTCACGGCGACCGTGTTCGCCAGCCAGACCGCGAACCTCGCCGTTCCGGCGCGGGCCGGGGACGGCGTCCGCGCGTACCTGCTCAAGGAGCGCCGGGACGTGCCGTACCCGACCGGCGTCGCCTCGCTGGCCGTCGAGCGCGCGTTCGACCTCGTGGCGATCGGCGCCCTGGGCGGCGTCGCGCTCGCGCTCCTGTTTCTGACCGGTCGGTCGCCCGGGTCGGGAGCGTCCGTCGGCGCCGTCGCGCCGTCGACCGCGCTCGCGGCCGCGGCCGGTATCGCGGTCGTCGCCGCGGTGCTCTCGGTCGCGACCGTCGCGGTCGCCCGGAGCGACCGGCGGTTCGGCCGCGCGCTCCGCGACCGCGTATCCGGATCGCGACTCGCGGGGGCCGTCGACGCCGCCGTCCGGTTCGGCGCGTCCGTCCGCGTCGTCGCCGCCGATCCCCGGCGCCTCGGTGCGGTGTTCCTCTGGAGCCTCGGGATCTGGGCGCTCGACGTCCTCACGGCGGTGCTCGTGCTCGCCGCGCTCGTGGGCGGGCTCGGTGGGATCGTCCCGGCGCCGACGCTGCTCGTCGTCGGGACGCTCGCGGTCAGCGTCGGCAACCTCGCGAAGGTGCTCCCGCTCTCGCAGGGCGGGATCGGGCTGTACGAGGCGGCGTTCACCGGCCTCGTCGTGAGCGCGACCGGGCTGCCCGTCGAGACGGCGCTCGCGGCGGCGATCCTCGACCACGCGCTGAAGAACGCCGTCACGCTCGCCGGCGGCGGAGTCGCGGCGCTCGCCCTCGGCCTCTCGCCGACGGCCGGGCCGACGACGGGCGACGAGCCGACTCCCCCGGCGAAGGCCGACGGGGGAATCCCCGCTGACGGACCGGAAGCGGCCGACGAGGGAGAGTCGCCGAGCGCCGGACCGCCAGATTTTTAGGTTAGCCTAAAAACCTCGGTGTATGGAAAAACGCCGCTCAGCCGCCGCGAGCGGGGACATCTGTGTGATCGTCCCTACGATCCGAGAGTACGAGTGCCTCCGCGAGTACGTCGCGAACGCCCGAGAGCACGGGTTCGACGTCTCCCGGCTCCACTTCGTGCTCGTCACCGAGGACTTCTGTGACGTCGACGAGATGCGCGCGATGCTGGACGACCTCGACGTCTCCGGCGAAGTGTTCGACGGCAGCCGCCGCGAGGAGTGGTACGAGGCCAACGGCGTCGCGGAGTACGGCCACGTCGTCCCGGCCGCCAGCCACGCCGAGACGAGCTTCGGACTGCTCTACATGTGGGCCGACGACGCCTTCGAGTACGGCCTGTTCATCGACGACGACACGCTCCCGCACGACGACGAGGACTACTTCGGGCGCCACATGGAGAACCTCGCGTTCGAGGGTTCGATCGAGTCCGTCGGCTCCGACGAGAGCTGGGTGAACGTCCTCTATCAGAACGCCGACGAGCACGGGCTCTACCCCCGCGGCTACCCGTACTCGGCGATGGACGAGACGGTCGAAACGGGCACGGCCGAGATCGAGGCGGGCGAGGTCGTCGCCTCGCAGGGACTGTGGACGAACGTCCCCGACCTCGACGCGGTCCGGATCCTGATGGACGGCGACTTGGAGGGCCAGGCGCAGACCCGGACGACCGCCGACGACTTCGGCGGGGACTTCGTCGCCGCGCGCGGCAACTACCTCACCGTCTGCTCGATGAACCTCGCGTTCCGCCGCGAGGTGATCCCCGCGTTCTACCAGCTCCCGATGGACGACAACGAGTGGGACGTGGGCCGCTTCGACGACATCTGGAGCGGCGTGTTCCTCAAGCGCGCCTGCGACGTGCTCGGCAAGCGGATCTACAACGGCCGGCCCCTCTGCGAGCACAACAAGGCCGCCCGCTCGACGTTCGACGACCTCCACAACGAGGTCGCCGGGCTGGAGCTGAACGAGCACCTCTGGGAGCTCATCGACGACGCGGGGGCGGACGCCGGCGACTACGCCGCCGTGTACGCCGCGATGGCCGACCGACTGGCCGACGGCGAGTTCGAGGAGTACCGGAACGGTGCGTTCTTCACCCACGTCGGCGAACACATGCGCGACTGGCTCGACTGCCTCGACGCGATCCGCCGGGCGCCGGCGGTCGCGGACGACTGAACCGACACCACTAAGTCGATTTAGGTTAGCCTAAAACACATGACTCACCACTTCTCAGACGACGTGGACCGCCGGCGGTTCCTCGCGGCGACGGGCGCCCTCGGCGCGGCCGGGATCGCGGGTTGCATGGGCGGCGACGACGGCGACGGCGACGCCGAGGGGTCGATCGGACAGATCGGCTCCGGCCGCGCGGGGCGCGGGGCCCCCGGCGGCACCCCCATCGCCGAGATGCCCGACCTGGAGGGCGAGCTCACGGTCTACTCCGGCCGCGGGGAGTTCCTCGTCGGCGAGCTCGTTGAGTACATCGACGACCAGTACGACGGCTTCGACCTGACCGTCAGGTACGGCGGCTCCACCGACCTCGTCAACCAGATCGCCAACGAGGGCGACGGGTCGCCGGCCGACGTGTTCTACTCGGTGAACGCCGGGTCGCTCGGCGCGCTGGCCGACGAGGGACGCACGCAGGCGCTTCCCTCGGAGATCACCGATATGATCCGATCGGAGTTCCGCACCGAGCAGTGGATCGGCACGTCCGGTCGCGCCCGCACCGTTCCGTACAACACCGAGGAGTTCTCCGAGGGGGACCTCCCCGACGACGTCATGGCCTACCCGGAGGAGTTCGCCGGCACCCTCGGCTGGGCGCCCTCGTACGGCTCCTGTCAGGCCTTCGTCACCGCGATGCGGCTCATCGAGGGCGAGGAGGCGACGCTCGACTGGCTGGAGTCTGTCGTCGAGTCAGGCATCAGCAGCTACCCCGACGAGTTCGCCGCCTGTCAGGCGATCGCCGACGGCGAGATCGACGCGGCGTTCACGAACCACTACTACATTCAGCGCGTCCTCGACGGCAACCCCGACGCGTCGATCGGCACCGCGTTCACGAGCGGCGACGCCGGCGCGGTGTTCAACGTCGCCGGCGCCGCGGTCATCGACACGGCGAGCGACGCGACCCTCGCCCAGAACTTCGTCCGCCACCTGCTGTCGGCCGAGGCGCAGGACTACTTCGCCCGGACGACGTTCGAGTACCCCCTCATCCCCGACGTGGAGCCGATCGGGGACCTCCCCTCGATCGACGAGCTCGACGTCCCCGACATCGACCTGACGCAGCTGTCCGACCTCGAACCGACGATCGACCTCATGCGCGAGGCCGGCGTCGAGGTGTAGGTCCGCGCCGCCGCCCGTGGCCTCTCCTCCGGCCCTCCGCCGTCCCCGCCGGCTCGCCCGCCGCCTCGCGAGCGGCGCCCGCGTCCGGCTGGCCGAGGCGGACCGCCTGACGCTGGCGGCCGCCCTCCTCACCGCCGCGACGGGGGCGGTCACCTTCCTCGTCGCCGCGACGCTGTTCCGCTACCACTCCGTCAACCACGACGAGGCGGTGTACCTCACGCAGGCCGCGCTGCTGCTCTCCGGCCAGCTCGAGATCCACGCCGGCGCGCTGGCCGACGCCGTCCAGCCGTGGTTCTTCATCGAGGACGGCGGGCGGCTCTACCCGAAGTATAACCCCGTCCCCGCCGCGATGTACGCCGTCTCGATGGCGCTGTTCGGCGAGCCGCGGGTGACGCTCGCGGCGGTCGCCGCCGGTAACGCGGCGCTCGTGTACCTGCTCGGGTCGACGATATTCGAGCGGCGGGTGGGTCTCGCCGCCGCCGTCTGCTTCGTCGCCTCGCCGCTGGCGCTCGTCACCTCCTCGGTGTTCCTCCCGTACGCGCCGACGACGTTCCTGAACCTCCTGTTCGCGGTCGCGTACCTCCGGAGCGTCCGCGACCGGTCGCTCCCGCTCGCGGGGCTCGCGGGCGTCGCGATCGGGCTCGCCTTCTTCGCCCGGCCGTACACGGCGGTGCTGTTCGCGGCGCCGTTCATCCTGCACGCGCTCGTCCGGACCGTCGCCGCGGTCAGGGCGGTCGTCGCGACCCGAGAGGTCGTCGCGGTCCGGGACGTCGGGAGTCCGTCGCTCCGGCTCCCCGGCACGGTCCGTCGCCACGGCCTCACCGCCCTGTTCGGGACGCTGTTCGTCGGCGTCACCCTCGCGTACAACCTCCGGATGACCGGCTCCCCGCTGACCTTCCCCTACGAGGCGTTCGCGCCGATGGACGGCCCCGGATTCGGCGAGCGCCGGATCCTCGGCCACAGCGAGGAGTACACGCCCGAACTGGCGCTTCGATCGAACGGATATGCGCTGTGGTACCTCGCCACGCGGTGGGTCGTCGCCGGGCCGCTCGGGACGCTGCTCGCGCTCGCCGGCGGCGGACTGGCGGCGCGCGGGTGGCTGTCGGGGCGGGGCGCGCTCGGGTCCGGTGGCGACGCTCAATTCGAGCGCACCGCCGGTGTCTTGGTCGCCGGCGTCGCCGGCTCCGTCGTCGTCGGCAACCTCTTCTTCTGGGGGACGAACAACCTCCTCGCGACGCTCTCGGATCCGACGGACGGGCTGGTCGCCGGCTTCGGGCCGTTCTACCACTTCGACCTCCTCGTCCCGCTGTCGCTCTTCGCCGGCGTCGCCGTCGTCGCCGGCGGGCGGGGGCTCTCCCGGCTCCGAGCGCGGCTCGCGTCCCGCGTCACGCCGGGAACCGCGCGGGCGGTCGTCGCCGCGCTCGCCGTCATCGCGGTCCTCGGCGGGGCGCTCGGCGCGGCGGCCGCGGCCGAGGCGCCGCTCGACCGGCACGCGTCGCACGCCGAGAAGTACGAGACGGCCTACGCGCCGATCGAGACGGCCGAGTTCGACGACGACCTCGTGTTCGTCCCCACGCCGTACGGCGAGTGGCTCGGCCACCCGTTTCAGGCGCTCCGGAACGAGCCCGGGCTGGACGGGCCGGTCGTGTACGCGCTCGACCGCGACCCGGTCGAGGACTTCGCGGTGATCGACGCGTACCCCGACCGCGAGTTCCACCGCTACGCGTACCGGGGCGAGTGGACGCCGGACCCGACCCGGCACGTCACCCCGAAGCTCGAACCGCTCGACGTCCGGGAGGGGTCGCGGGTCGGCGCGGAGACGACCGTCGGCGTGCCCGACCGCGTCCAGCGCGCGGTCGTTCGACTGGAGACCGCGCGCGGCGACGGGGACGCCGAGTACGGCGTGCGCGATCCCGACGGCTCGCTGACGGTCGACTGGTCGCTGACGCCCGCCGGCGCGCGGTTGGCCGGCGCGCCGAACGCGACCGCCCCGATCGACCCCGCGGGCGACGAGGTGATCGTGACGGTGACGCTCGTCGACCCCGCGGGCTCGACGTTCACCTACCGGCAGGAGGCGACGGTCCGGGCGACGGACGAGGGGACGGTCGAGGCGATCTGGCCCCCGGAGCGCTCCGTCTGCCGGCTCGCGGTCGCGTGCGGATCGGAGGAGACGTATCTGCCCGACGACCCGGACGCCCACGCCGAGTGGGTTGCCTTCGAGACGGACGCCGAGGCGAGCGAGGCAACGTGAGCTGACCGCTTATAATTCGTGGCCGTCGCTCGCGGTTTCGAAAACGCCGCCGGCGGCGGTCCGCTGTGCCCACAGCGTCCGTCCGGACCGCCGTCCGGCGTCCGCGACGCTCTGCGCGGCCTCAGAGCCGCCGCAGCCGCTCTTCGACGCACACCGTCACGATCGACTTGGCGATGGCGGCGCCGCCCTCGATCGGGTCGAGCTTCGTCTCGCCGAGGCGCTCGGCGTAGTCGATCGGGCGCTCGCGCACGTCGCGGCCGCGCATCAGCGGGCGGATGAGGAGCTCGGCGGAGAGGCCGGTGTTCTCGGTCCACTCGATGCCCTCGACGACGTCGCGGCGGTACGCGCGCATCCCGGTGGTGGTGTCGCGGACGCGCTCGCCCATCAGGACCGACGCGAGGAGCGCGAACGCGTGGTTGCCGAGGCGATTGAACGCCGGCATCGCCTTCGCGCCGTGGTAGAGCCGGTCGCCGCTGACGACGTCGGCGCCGTCGTTGATCGCCTCGAGGAACTCCGGGAGCGCCTCCATCGGGTAGGTGTCGTCGCAGTCGGTCGTGACGACCACCGGACGGTCGGGCGCGAGGATCGCCTCGCGGACGGCGACGCCGTACCCCTGCGGCTCCTGCTCGATCACCGTCGCGCCGTGTTCGCGGGCGATCTCCGGGGTCCGATCCGAGGAGCCGTCGACGCAGACGACCTCGGCGCGTCCGCCGGTGACCTCGTCGATGTCGTCGAGGACCGTCGCGATCGCCTCCTCTTCGTTGTACGTCCCCATCACGACGCTGACGTCGTCGAAGGTGTAGTGCTCGGCGTCGTCGGCGGCGGTCGCCGTGTCGCCGTTGGAGGTCGCGTCGCCGTCGGCGGTCGCCGCGTCGCCGTCGGGGGTCGCATCGCCGTCTGTCGCCGCATCGTCCCCCGTCTCGTCGACCTCGGCGGCCGACCCGTTCGCGCTGAGTGATCCGCTCATTACCTCGTACGGGTCGCCCCACCCACTTGAGCTTTTAGGTTTGCCTAAAACAGAGTCAGAACCGGCGCTCGACGTCGTCGGCGACGCGCAGCGCCAGCGCGGCGATCGTGAGCGTGGGGTTCATCGCGCCGCCCGTGGGGAACACCGAGCTGGACGCGATCCAGCAGTTGTCCAGGTCGTGGGTCCGGCAGTCGGCGTCGACGACGCCCGCCTCGGGGTCGTCGCTCATGCGGGTCGTGCCCATGTGATGGTAGGCGGGGCCGGTCGCGTCGGGGCCGGCGACCCACTCGATCTCCGCGCCCAGCTCCTCGAGGACCGACCGCTGGATCTCGTTGGCGCGCTCGATGGTCCGGAGCGCCCGGTCGCCGACGCGCCAGTGGATCTCCGGGACCGGGTTGCCGTGACCGTCGGTGCGGTCGGAATCGAGCGTCACGTAGCTGTCCGACCGGGGGAGCTGCTCGACGAGTCCGCCCATCGCCACGTGAGTGCCGTAGCCGTCGCGGAGCCGCTCTAAGAGGGCGTCCCCCCAGTCGTCGCCGGTCAGCGCCATCTCGACGGGCGAGGGCCCGGCGTAGTTGAAGAACTCCAGCTTGAACGGGGCGGTCTGCGCGTCGGCCTCGTCGTAGAACTGGTCGCAGGCGCTGGTGTAGAACCCGACGTGGTTCTGGCGCGTCGGCTCGTCGAGGGTGCCGCCGACGCCCGCGAACAGGTGGTCCATGAAGAACTTCCCGACTGTCCCGCTGGAGTTCGCCAGGCCGTCGGGGTAGTCGTCGGACTCCGAGAGGAGGAGGAGCCGCGGCGTCTCCACGCCGCCGCAGGCGACGACGAACGCGTCGGCCGCCTGCCTGTGCTCCTCGCCGTCTGGCGTCGCGTACACCGCGGCCGTGACGCGGTCGGCGTCGTGCTCCAGCCGCTGGACGGGCGCGCGGTCGATCACGGTCGCGCCCCGCTCCTCCGCGCGCTCGGCGTGGACGGTCGCGTCGTACTTCGCGCCCGCCGGGCAGACGGGCTGGCAGGTGCCGTAGCCGACGCAGGCGGAGCGGTCGTCGTACGGCTCCGAGTTGCGCGCGTTCGGCACCGAGTGCATGTCGATCCCCAACTCCTCGCACGCCTCCGCGAACAGCGAGTCGCTGTAGGAGGGCTCGAACGCCGGCATCGGGTGCGGCTCCTCGCGCGGCGGCGCGTAGGGGTTGTCCGAGGCGCCGGCGACGCCCAGCTCGCGCTCGGCCTCGGCGTAGTACGGCCGGAGGTCGGCGTAGTCGATCGGCCAGTCCGCGCCGACGCCGCGCGCCGTCTCGGAGGCGAAGTCGTCCTCGTGGAGCCGCATCACCATCCCCTGCCAGTGGAGCGTCGACCCGCCGACCCCCTTGACGCGGGCGTGGTTCAACGGGTAGAACCGCTCGCCGGCGTTGCTGTAGGCGTCGCGCTCGCCGCCGCCGCCCCACACGTCGGGCCGGTCGTAGCTCGGGCGGATCGCCCGCTCCTGCCGCGCGAGTCGGTCGGCGGGGTCGAATCGGGGCCCCGCGTCGAGGACCACGACCTCGCGGTCCGCGGCCAGCCGGTCGGCGACGAGCGCGCCCGCGGGACCGGCGCCGACGACGCAGACGTCCGCGTTCGCGACGGGGGATCGGTCGATGTCGCGGACCGCCTCGCGATCGGTCCCTCCCCCTCGGGCGTCGCCCGCGCTCATCGCGGTCCCCGCCGGTAGCTCTCGGTCCCGCCGGGGTGTCCCTGCGGGTTCTCCAGTCCGACCAGCTCCCCGCCCGTCGGCGAGGCGTACAGCGCCAAGAGCAGTTCGTTGACGACGTAGTAGCGCACCCGCTCCGCGAGCGTCCCGTCCGGGTCCTCCGCCGCCGTGTCGGCGCCGACCTCTCGGAGGAGCCTGTCGCGGTCGCGCTCGGTGAGATCCGCGACCGGCGCGCCGTGCCACGAGCGGGCGGCCGCGTCGAGTTCGCCGACCGCGGCTCGAATCCCCTCCGCGTGGGTCGACCCGTCGAGGCGCCCGTCGAGGAAGCCACCGACGAACGCCTCGACGCCGTCGATCTCGCTCGGATAGAGGACCGTCGCGACCGCGGTCATCGACGCCCGGACGGCGGCCTCGTCGGGGAGGCTGTCGCCCCCCTCGCCGCCGTCGGCCGCGTCCCCCCCGGCTCCGGGACCGTCGCTCGTCCGCCGGGCCGCGAGGGCGACCCCCCCGGTCGCGCCGACGGCGGCCAGCGCGGCCACCGCGTCGCGACGCGTCAGTTCCATATTCGGTTTAGGCCTCCCTAAACTATTATATCCGTCGGACCCGATCGACGACCGAACCGGAACTGCTAACGGTCGGTGCCACGTCCCTCCGATAACGCACCCCGTCTCCCGGACCATGAGCCTGACACGCCGGATCCGCGATTTCCTGACCGACGGCGACGGCCGCCTCCCGCCGGGACTGACCCTCCTGTCCGCGGCGATCGCCGCGACGATGATGTTCCCGCTCGCGTGGCTGGTGATCGAGGCCGTCACCGTCGAGCGAGCGCGGGCGATGGACCTCCTGTTCAGCGCCGGGACCGCCGAGGTGCTGCTCAACAGCCTGCTGCTAATGGGCGGCGTCACGGCGTTCTCGATCCTGTTGGGGGTCCCGCTGGCGTATCTCACCGCTCGCACCGACCTCCCCTTCCGTCGGTTCTGGTCGGTCGCCGCCGCGCTCCCGCTCGTCGTGCCGAGCTACGTCGGCGCGTTCGCGTTCGTCTCCGCGTTCGGCCCCCGAGGCGAGTTCCACGACGTGCTCGCGCCGCTGGGGGTCGAGCGCGTCCCGGAGATATACGGGCTCTCGGGGACGATCCTCGTCATCACCCTGTACACGTACCCGTACGTCTACCTGACGACGCGAGCGGCTCTCCTCTCGTTCGACACGACGCTGATCGAGGCGGCCCGCACGCTGAACCACGGTCGGATCGGGGCGTTCCGCCGGGTGACGCTCCCCGTGATCCGGCCGGCGATCGCCGCCGGGTCGCTGCTGGCGGCGCTGTACGCGGTCTCCGACTTCGGCACGCCTTCCATCATGCGGCTGCCGGTGTTCACCCGGCAGATATACGTCGAGTACAACGCGTTCGGCCGGGACTACGCCGCGCTGCTCTCCCTCCAACTGCTCGGGGTCGTGCTCGTCGTGCTCGCGTTGGAGTGGCTGGTCCGGTCGGACCGGGACGCCCACGGCGACGACGCGGGCACCACCGACCGACCGGTGAGCCTCGGCCGGTGGCGGTGGCCGGCGACGCTGTTGCCCGCGTCGGTGGCCGGGGTCGCGCTCCTCGTCCCGCTCTGGATCCTCCTGTTGTGGCTCGTGCGCTCGGAGGCCGGCCGGCGCCCCTCGATGGCGTTCGAGCCGATCCAGGTCGTCAACAGCGTCTCGGTCGCCGCCGCCGCCGCGGTCGCCGCCGCGCTGGCGGCGATCCCCGTCGCGTACTTCGCCGCGAACCACGACTCACCGCTCGCGACGCTGTTCGAGCGGGCCACGTACGTGGGGTTCGCCGTGCCCGGGATCGTGTTAGCGCTCGCGCTGGTCTACTTCGGCTCCGGGTACGTCCCGTGGATCTACCAGACCCTCCCGCTGCTCGTGTTCGCGTACGTCGTCCGCTTCCTGCCGCAGGTGGTCGGCTCGACGCGGACCGCGATCCTCGGGGTCGACCCCACGCTCGTCGAGGCCGGCCGGACCCTCGGCGAGTCCTCGATGGGGGCGTTCCGCCGCGTGACGTTCCCGCTCACGCGGTCCGGGATCGTCGCCGGCGCCGCCCTCGTCTTCCTCACGACGATGAAGGAGCTGCCCGTGACGCTCATTCTCCGTCCCTCCGGGTTCGAGACGATCGTCACGCAGATCTGGCGCGCGCAGGAGGACGCCCTGTACCAGTACGCGGTCGTCCCAACGCTCATCCTGCTCGTCATCTCCGGGCTCTCGATGGTCGTCATCCTCGCGCAGGAGGGCGGCAGAGAGGGGCTCTGAGCGCGGACGGAGAGCGGGATCGCGGGAGCGACGCGGATCGACCGACGCGTACTTACCGGCCCGCGTCGACTCGCGTGTATGCTCGATGACTCGACCGTGCTGGTCACGGGCGGCGCGGGGCTCGTCGGAAGCCACCTCGCGGCCCGGCTCCTCGACCGCGGCGCGACCGTCCGCGTCGCCGACGACCTCTCGAAGGGCGACCGCGACCGGGTCCCCGACGGCGCCGACTTTATCGAGGCCGATCTGACCGAGCCGGGTGACGTCGCCGAGGCGGTCACCGGCGACCTCGATACCGTCTTCCACTTCGCCGCGTACACCGACACGAACTACGACGACGATCGGGAGCTGTTCGAGGACAACACGGCGATGACGTACAACGTCCTCGAACGCATGCACGAGGTCGACGTCGACCGGCTCGCGTTCACCTCCTCCTCGACGGTGTACGGCGAGGCGCCCCGCCCGACGCCCGAAGATCACGGTCCCCTCGAACCGATCTCCATCTACGGCTCCTCGAAGCTCGCCGACGAGGCGCTGATCTCCACGCACGCCCACTCGTACGGGGTGCAGTCGTGGGTGTTCCGCTTCGCGAACATCGTCGGCCCGCACCAGCGCGGCAACGTGATCCCCGACTTCATCCAGAAGCTCGACGACGACCCTACGAGTCTGGAGATCCTCGGCGACGGCCGGCAGGAGAAGTCGTACATGCACGTCTCGGAGTGCGTCGACGCCATCCAGTACGTCGTCGAGCACGCCGACGAGGACCTAAACGTCTACAACCTCGGCACCCGGACGACCACCTCGGTCACCGACATCGCCGACATCGTCGCCGACGAGCTCGGCGTCGACCCCGACTACGCGTACACCGGCGGGGACCGCGGCTGGACCGGGGACGTGCCGAAGATGCGCCTCTCCATCGAACGGCTCGTCGACCTCGGCTGGGAGCCGTCAATCGAGAGCGACGAGGCCGTTCGGCGGAGCGCGCGCGAGCTGATCGACGAGATCGTGGAATAGCGAGTAATCGCTTCGGCTCCGTCGAAATATTCAGTCGATGGTGGGTCGTTGAGATGATGCTGAATACAGGGCGCGTATCTTACAGATGTCCCTGTCACTCCCAAACTTTGTTACTAATTACCAATATAGAGTTGTGTATTGGGCGGCCACTCCCGTGATTGGACGAGTCACAGCCTGTCTGGTGTACTCGGCGGTTCCCGGGGGCGGTCGGAGGAGCCACCAGCCATGACCGACACACCATCGGACTACCGACCGGACGTATCGAACGCCGACCAAGCCTCGGTCACCTCGACCCACAAGGACCGGGCGAGTCGAGGAGCACGACCGAGGATCGATGGCGACCGACCGACGCGCTCCGCACCCGCGCGGGGCAGACACCATCGCGTCGCCATCAGGAGGACCGATCAATGGCGATAATAAAAGGGACAGTCACCGACGCCAGCGGGACCGGCATCCAAGACGCCACCGTCACCATCACCGAATCCGGATCCGACACGCTCGAAGGCGAAACGACGACCGACGCGAGCGGCGAGTACAGCGCCAACGTGGCAGCCGACACCTACGACGTGCGAGCGAGCAAGTTCGGCTACGAGCCGGTCGAGAAACCCAGTCTCGTCGTCAACTCCGGAGCCACTGTGACCGTAGACCTGTCGACGAGTCGTGTCGAGTACAAGATCCGCGGGCAGTTCACCAACACCTACGGTATCGGCGTCTTGGGGCGTAACACCGCCGCCAGCGGCCTGCCCATCGGCGTGCTGGGGGCCGCCCCGAACGCCAGCGACGGCTACGGACTGGCGACGCCCGACGACACCCTCGTCGAAGGCGACCTTGACGCCACCAGCGGCCACACGTTAACCGTCGCTGGGGACCGAGTTATGCGGCTGGCACCGGCGGGAACGGACACGAACGACAGCGGCGTCACCTACGGTATCGGTGGCAGCGTGGTCGGCGGGTACGTCGGTAACGACGTGAACGGGTCACTCGGGGCGATGATCGGCGGGGGCGGCGGGGCCACGACGAAGGATTCGTCGGGAAGGGTGCTCGCGGGGCCCAACGAAGTGACCGACCGCTTCGGCACAGTCGGAGGGGGGTCGAACAACCGGGCCGGCAACGCCCAATCGGGCACCGAAGACGCCATGTACGCGACCGTCAGCGGGGGCAACACAAATACCGCCAGCCACCGGGGCGCGACCGTTGCCGGGGGCGTGGGCAACACCGCTAGCGGCGGCGACGCGACCGTCAGCGGCGGAACCCGGAACACCGCAAGCGCTAATTCGGCGACCGTCGCTGGGGGGTTAAATAACACCGCAAGCGCTAATTCGGCGACTGTCGCCGGGGGGTTAAATAACACTGCAAGCGCTAACTCGGCGACCGTCGCCGGGGGAAATCAGAACACCGCAAGCGATAACTTGGCGACCGTCGGCGGCGGCTTAAATAACATCACCAGCGGTTCCCAGTCGACCGTCGCCGGGGGATTCAGCAACACCGCAAGCGGTCGGCAGTCGACCGTCGGAGGGGGTTACTTTAACGATGCTCGTGGTACAAATAGCACGGTGGGCGGTGGTGGAGCCAACCGCACCGGCAAGTCGGGAACGTCGAAAGGGGAGTTCGCGACAGTCCCGGGTGGTCAAAATGCTGTCGCCAGAGAGAACTACTCGTTCGCCGCCGGCCGGCAGGCCGAGGCGTTCGCCCAGGGGGCGTTCGTCTGGGGGGACAGCAGCACCGACACCGTCCAGTCCCTGACCGACGACGAGGTCGTCTTCCAGGCCGGCGGCGGGGCCGTCGTCTGGACCACCAGTGACTTCAGCAGCGGCGTCGAACTCGCCCCGGGGGACAGCTCTTGGAGTTCGGTCAGCTCTCGCTCCGCCAAGTCCGCGATCCAGCCGGTTGACCCCGGAGAGGTGCTGGCCGGCGTTGAGGCCCTCGAGGTCAGTACCTGGGAGTACGACACCCGAGAGGGGGTCACCCACATGGGCCCAATGGCCGCGGACTTCGAAGAGGCGTTCGGTCTGGGAGGGGATCCCGAGCGGATCAGCACTGTCGACGCCGACGGCGTGCTGTTCGCCGCCCTCCAGGGGTTGTCGGACAAACTCGACGAGAAACAGGAGCGGATTGACGACCTCGAAGACGAAAGCGAACGCAAGAATGACCGGATCGACACGCTGGAGGAGGAGAACGAGCGACTTCACGACCGCCTCGCCACGGTCGAAGACCACCTTGGCCTCACTGGGACCACCGACCGCGCGCCTGAAGACGACTAACTGCTGGATCCACGCTCTGTATCGGTCACGCCATTCATCTCAGCTCCTACTGATTTCAATAGGGCCGTTACAGTACTGCTCGTTGCTGCTGACGCAATGGGGTCTCGAAAGCCCCAGTTACTCGTTTCTAATTCAGTACCGGCACGGCAACCACCTCCAGAGCCACGGTAGCGAGGGCGGCGCACGCTCGCCGCGCACTTCGGTCGTCTGCGTCGCTCACTCTCCCCGAGCCGCTTCGGAAGGCCCTTTTAACTCCCCCGACGAACGGACGGTATGTTCAGGCAGTTCCGGTCGGAGGTGGCCGACGCGCTCGGCGACGCCCTCGCCTCGCTCGACCTCCCGACCGACGACCTCGGCATCGAACGCCCGCCCGACGACATGGACGCGACGCTCGCCTCCAGCGTCGCCTTCCGGCTCGCGGGCGAGGTCGGCGGCGCGCCGCCGAACGTCGCGGGCGAGGTCGCCGCCGCGGTCGACATCGCCGGCTACGACTACCTCGATTCGGTCGACACCGCCGGCCCGTACGTCAACTTCCACGCCGGCGAGCGCTACCTCGTCGACGCGCTCGACGCGGCCGCCGCCGACGCCGGCTACGGCGCGCTCCCCGACCGGGACACGTCGGTCGTCGTCGAACACACCAGCGCGAACCCGACCGGGCCGGTCCACGTCGGCCGCGCCCGCAACCCGATCGTCGGCGACGCGGTCGCGAACCTCATGGAGTACGCCGGCTACGACGTCGACCGCCACTACTACGTCAACGACGCGGGCCGGCAGATGGCCGTGTTCACGTGGGCGCACGAGCGGTTCGACGAGTCGGACCTCGACGCCGAGCCCGCCCGCGACCGCGCCGAGTACGACCTCGTCCGCTACTACCGGAAGGGGAACGCCTTCTTAGAGGAGGCCGAGCCCGCCGCGGTCGACGCCGCGGAGAAGGAAATCTCCGCGATCCTCCAGGGGCTCGAAGACGGCGACGAGGAGACGTACGAGCGCGTCGGCGAGGTCGTCGACACCGTGCTCGGCGGGATGAAGGAGTGCCTCGCGCGGCTCCCGGCGGAGTTCGACGAGTTCGTCAAGGAGACGCGGTTCATGCGCGACGGCTCCACCGACGACATCGCCGCGCGGCTCAAAGAGACCGAGCAGGCCGTCTACGAGGAGGACGCCTGGCAGTTAGAGCTCGACGAGTGGGGGATCGAGAAGAACCTCGTCTTCCTGCGCTCGGACGACACCAGCCTCTACACCACCCGCGACCTGGCCCACCACGAGTGGAAGTTCGACAACTACGACCGCGCCGTCACCGTCCTCGGCGAGGACCACAAGCTGCAGGCCGACCAGCTCGACGCGACCTTGGAGCTGCTCGGCAACGACGCCGACCGGCTCGGCCACGTCATCTACTCGTACGTCAACCTCCCGGACGGGAAGATGTCCACTCGCCGCGGGACCGGCGTGATGCTCGACGACCTGCTCGACGAGGCGATCGACCGCGCCCGCGAGGCGGTCGAGTCCCGGATGGACGACCGCATCCGCGACGACGACCTCACCGACGAGGACGTCGAGCGCATCGCCCACCAGGTCGGGATCGGCGCGGTCCGGTACGACATCGTCTCGAAGCAGCCCGCGAAGGCGATCACCTTCGAGTGGGAGGACGCGCTCGACTTCGAGGCGCAGTCGGCCCCGTTCGTCCAGTACGTCCACGCGCGCTGCGCCGGCATCCTCGCCGAGGCCGCGGCCGAAGGCGTCGACGTGCCGGGCGTGACGGCCGACTCCGGAGGAGTCGTCGACACGGACGCGCTCGACGTCGACGCGAGCGCGCTGGAGACCGACGCGGCCCGCGAGCTCCTCCGCGAGGTCGCCCGCTTCCCCGCCGTCATCGAGGAGGCGGCCGACGACCTGGAGCCGCACACGGTCGCCACGTTCACGCGCGAGTTCGCCGACGCGTACAACGCCTTCTACCGGGAGTGCCCGGTCGTGACAGCCGAGGACGACGAGCTCCGGGCCGCCCGCGTCGCGCTCGTCGCGGCCGCGAAACACACGATGGCGAACGCGCTCGACGTGCTCGGGGTCGAGGCGCCCGAGTCGATGTAGGATCGGGGCGATTGGTTCGGTCATTCGGTCCTTTTTGATCGAAGTGGTGTCGTCGTTGGTGCGGTGAACACTTCCAAAGCCCCAGTCGCTCGCTTATAAACGATTACCGATAGATCGGCGACAAAAACCGCCAAAGCCCCATTCGCTCGCTTATAAATGATTACCGATAGATCGGCGATAAAGACCGCCAAAGCCCCAGCCGCGAGACGCACGGACGCTCGCTGTGCTCCTCGTCACTCGCTCCGCTCGTTCCTGCGGTGCTTACTTCGCCTCCGTGCGTCTCGCGACTGCCCCTTTGAGTCCTCCTCGACTGCAACCGCCCCGCTCCTCACGCCTCCCCAGCCTCGTCAGTCGTCCTCCGCTTCGCTCCGGACGACTGACTCCCTCGCACGCGCTCTTCGCGGCCGCCGATGGCGGCCGCTCCGAGGCGCGCGCCACCGCACATCATTTATAAATAATACCGGCGCCGACGGCCCGTGTGAACCGGCACCGTCGTCTCGGCGGGGAGGTCAAAGCTTACTTACACGCACGCCGCCGTAGTTCGGGTAATGAGTAGCGACGCCCAAGCGGCGAGCGAAGACCGACGGAAGTACGAGTTCCGGAAGGTCATCGAGGAGCTCAAAGACTTCGAGGGCTCCGGCACGCAGCTCGTCACTATCTACATTCCCGAGGACCGGCAGATCTCCGACGTGGTCGCGCACGTCACCCAGGAACACAGCGAGGCGTCCAACATCAAGTCCAAGCAGACCCGGACGGCCGTCCAAGACGCGCTCACCTCGATCAAAGACCGCCTCCGCTACTACGACACCTTCCCGCCCGAGAACGGGATCGTGATCTTCTCGGGGGCGATCGACGCGGGCGGCGGCCAGACCAACATGGTCACCCGGACGCTGGAGTCGCCGCCACAGCCCGTCGAGTCGTTCCGCTACCACTGCGACTCCGAGTTCCTCACCGAACCGCTCGAACACATGCTGGAGGACTCCGGGCTGTTCGGGCTCATCGTCTTAGACCGCCGGGAGGCCAACGTCGGCTGGCTGAAGGGCAAGCGGATCGAGCCCGTCAAGTCCGCCTCCTCGCTCGTCCCCGGCAAACAGCGGAAAGGGGGGCAATCCGCCCAGCGGTTCGCCCGCCTCCGGCTCGAAGCGATCGACAACTTCTATCAGGAGGTCGCGGGGATGGCCAACGACCTGTTCGTCGACAAGCGCCACGAGCTCGACGGCATCCTCGTCGGCGGCCCCTCGCCGACGAAAGACGAGTTCCTCGACGGCGACTACCTCCACCACGAGCTCCAGGACAAGGTGCTCGGCAAGTTCGACGTGGCGTACACCGACGAGTCGGGGCTGAAGGACCTCGTCGACAACGCCAGCGAGGCCCTCGCCGATCAGGAACTCGTCGAGGACAAACGCCACATGGAGGAGTTCTTCGAGAAGCTCCACACCGGCGAGGAGGCGACCTACGGGTTCGAACAGACCCGTCGCAACCTGATCATGGGCTCGGTCGACCGGCTGCTCATCTCCGAGGACCTCCGCTCCGACGTCGTCGTCTACGAGTGCCCGAACGGCCACGAGGAGTACGAGGTGGTCGACTCGCGGCACTCCACCCCCGAGCACGAGTGCTCCGAGTGCGGCGAGCCGGCCGAGGTCGACGAGCGCGACGACGTCATCGAACACCTGATGAACATCGCCGAGCAGCGCGGGACGGACACGAAGTTCATCTCGACGGACTTCGAGAAGGGCGAACAGCTGATGGACGCCTTCGGCGGCATCGCGGGCATTCTGCGGTACTCCACGGGAGTGTAAGCTCGCGGGCGCGGAACGGACGCCGCGACGACGCTTTCTTCAGTCCGACTCGACCGGCGCCATCGCGACTTCGAGGCACGCGCAGGCGTCGGTCTCGGGGTCGAAGCAGTCGGGGCACTCCGGCTGGCGGTCGATGATCGTGTCCAGCCGCTCGGCGACGGTGTCGTCGATGACGGCCTCCAACTCGTGGGCCTCCGCGCGGAACTCCTCGACGCCGAGCACGTTCGCGAGGAAGCGCTCGATGATGCAGTAGGTCTGGAGCGCGTCCCGCGCTCGGAGGATCCCGTCGTCGGTGAGCTGAACTCCCTTGTACTTCTCGTGCTCGGCGAGTCCGCGTTCCTCCAGTTTCCCGATCATCTCGTTCGCGCTCGCCGGACTCACGTCGAGCGCGTCGGCTATCGAGCCCGTCGAGGCGGGGCCGTCTTCCTGTTTCTGTACAACGTATATTGTCTTGAGATACTGGTCTGCGGTGTTCACGGCTCTCCTCCGTCGGGGATCGTCGTCGGTTCGATACGCCGGTTCATCGTCGCTCCATGACCTCCGTGACCTCGCTGACGCCCTCGGCCTCCTCTTCTCGGATCGTCCGCAGCGTCCGCAAGAGGCGATCCCGGTCGATCGTGAACTCGGCGTCCGACGCCTCGATCGCCTCGATGAGGTCGTCGTAGAACTTGTACGCCGTCTCCTCGTTGCACAGCTGATCGTACAGGATCCCGTCGAAGTCCTCGGGCTTGGTCCGCCCGTAGCGGGCGTCGACGAGCGATTCGATCTCGTCGAACGGCACGCTGTCGACCCCGAGTCCGGCGATAAGCGACTCCAACCGTTCGCGGTGGTCGGCGGACTCCTCGGCCGCGTCCGCGAGCAGCGCCTCGATCTCGTCGTCGAGATCGGCGTCGACGCCCCGGTAGTGGTGGTGCGCCCGCGCCTCGACCACCTCCTCCAACACGATCCCGATCTGTAACAGCCGGGCGAGCTGGTCGTCGGAGGCGATCCGCTGGCTCACGCTCACGGCCACCACCCGTCACCACTCGATACGCCTGTTCGCATACACTTGCATTCGGGCGCAGGCCGACTTAAGATGTTCCCCTGCAGCCGGGGGGTCGTTCGCACGGGCCGGCGCGTCGAGAGGGCCGCCGACCGCCTATATCCCGAGCCAGTCACTGTTCCGGATCTGGTGTCCCTCTCGCCGAGCGACCTTCGCCGGCTGCCGACGGACCCCGCGCGAAGCCGGGAGCGCCCCCTTCTCGCGGACCCGCTCGACGACCCAGTCGCGGATCTCCGCGATCGCCTCGTCGTCGGGGCTGACCCGCTCCAGCTCTTGGAAGGTCCTCTCGTAGGCGTCGTACTGCGAGCCGTCGAGCTCCTCGTTCGGTAACGCCTCGCTGGTCTCGACGATCCGCTTCATCGCCGCGGCGACCGTGGGACGCCGTATCTGTACGCGGACGCGGTCCGGGGAGTCGAACACCACTCGGTCCGTGTCCGGGACCAGCTGTTCGACGGTGTGCCGCTCCGTCGGGGACGCGACCTCGCGGTCGCCGATCGTCGAGACGATCTCAGCCCCCGTGACCGGGAACTCCAGCCGTTCGAGCTCGGGCTCGACCTCGCCGAGATCCGCGGTGTCGAGCTCCGGTTCGGGCTCGTCGCCGCGTTCCAGCTCCGCGTCGACGTCGCGCCGTCGCTGTCGGTTCTCCTCGTCCCGGGCTTGGTCCTCCCGTCCCGCTTTATCATCTGCCATTCTCCCGTGTACGACTCCCGACGGTATATTGCTGTAGGTAGTGTGAAATTACTACATCTCCGAAACAATGAACGTCCGCACCGCGCTACTCGTTCCGGGCCTTCCCCTCGTGCTCGTCGATCACCGACCGCAGCCGCCGG